>JBGTMK010000401.1:0-13351 GCA_041743605.1 Nostoc sp. | reverse complement strand
AAATTCGGCCATATTATCGGTTCCCCGATGCCGATATTGATCGATATACTCTGAAAACAGATGTAACTTCCCGCCGCCCATCTGCCCCTCAAAAGCCACCAGAACCTCAGCAGGAAATAGTTGAATCAACAGAACGGCGACAGGTATTGATTGCTGCACGAGAATTAGACTACACTGGCGTACCACAGGAAGCTCAAACATGGGTTAACCGCCATTTAATTTATACCCACGGTTTTGGGTTTACTGTTAGCCCAGTTAATACAGTTGGGGCGGGTGGGCTACCAGAATATTTTGTCAAAGATATTAGCGGTGATAGTAGCGCTTTGACAACTTCTAGTGAAGCCATTCGTGACAGTATTCCCATTGGGCAACCCCGAATTTATTATGGTGAAATCGCCAATACCTACGTAATGACTGGCACAAGAGTTCGAGAGTTAGACTACCCCAGTGGTAGTGACAACGTTTACAACTCTTACGATGGTTTGGGTGGCGTTCAAATCGGTTCAGCATGGCGACGGTGGTTATTTGCCATGTATTTGAAAGATTGGCAGATGGTGCTGACGCGGGACTTTTTGCCAGATACAAGGGTACTATTCCGGCGAAATGTCAAGCAAAGAATTCGAGCGATCGCACCTTTTCTCAAATTTGACAGCGATCCTTATTTAGTAGCTGCTGCGGCTAATGAAGATTTCCCCAAAAATCCTAGTTATCTTTACTGGATTGTTGATGCCTACACAACAAGCGATCGCTATCCTTACTCAGATGCTGGTAGCGATAGTATCAACTACATTCGCAACTCGATTAAGGTAGTAATTGATGCTTACAATGGCAGCGTAAATTTTTATATTGCAGATAAGAACGATCCAATCATTGCTACTTGGTCAAGGATATTTCCCAACACCTTCAAACCGCTTAGTGCTATGCCAGCTAGTCTCCGCAGTCATATCCGCTATCCGGTTGACTTTTTCAAAATTCAATCTCAGCGGTTGATGACCTATCACATGACCGACCCCCAGGTATTTTACAACAGGGAAGACCAGTGGCAGATTCCTAACGAAATCTATGGCGATGAAACCCGTCCGGTAGAGCCGTATTATTTGATTACCAGTCTACCCACAGTAGCCTTTGAGGAATTTATTCTGCTTCTACCCTACACTCCCAGACAGCGGACTAATTTAATCGCTTGGTTAGCGGCGCGATCGGATGGTGATAATTACGGTAGGCTATTACTATATACGTTTCCCAAAGAAAGACTAGTTTACGGGACAGAGCAAATCGAGGCGCGGATTAACCAAGACCCAGTAATTTCTCAGCAAATTTCCCTGTGGAATCGCCAAGGGTCAAGAGCCATTCAAGGCAATTTACTAGTAATTCCCATTGAAGAGTCGCTGCTGTACGTTGAGCCAATTTATCTAGAAGCCACACAGAATAGTCTGCCAACTTTGGTTCGGGTAGTCGTGGCTTACGAAAACCGGATTGTCATGGCCCAAACATTAGAACAAGCATTGCAGGGAATTTTTAAACCAGAAGTTACACCAGCCCCAGCGATTATCCGTCCCTTTGAAGAAGCAGTCCCGGCTGGTTAAGTGATTTTAGGATTAAATAGTTAAATAACAGGTGACAGGGAGCGATCGCCATTAACAAAATTTACTGCCACAGCCATAGTTTAATAGTTCAACATAATGTCATAGACACTAAAAGTTAATGAACATGGTACAAAGTAACCAACTAGAGATTCGCCACATTAGCCCTAAAGTGAGGCAGTTGATTAAAATGTACGCCGATGTTAATAACTGTACGCAATCTGAGATGCTGGAGCGCATTGTTTTGGAGTGGAACGCCCAACAAAGCGAAAGCGAAAGACCGCCAGGAGACGAAGATGAATAGCTTTTTGCTACAACCTCTAATTCGCTTCGAGCGAAAGGTTTTCATTAACTAATTCTGACAGTTTAACTTGCATAGCAACTAACAAACGACCAGTTTTGTGACTGGGTTTAGATACCAGTTACAAAACTTAATTACGAATTACGAATTACGAATTACGAATTACGAATTATTCTAATCTGGCTCTCTAGCTCAAGAAAAATTTTCCAGAAATTGGGTCTTGTTTGAGGGATTGAATAAAATCCCTCAAAGTCATCATACTACCCGTTAAGGTGAATTTAGGAGTACCATTTTGAGCAACAATTCTCACTTCCCCATCTTGGATCTGAATCTTATTCTTAATACTATCCCATAGAGTATCGAAGCTTTCATCATCCTTGCAACCATTCGCTTCGAGGAATCTTTGACGTACTTCTGTTTTTAGTGCTAGTGCTTCTGCTGCTTGAGTCCGCGCCTCAAAGTGCTTAACTACATCTTCGTAAGAACTCTCCCTCAGAATTTTGTTTTCAACCTGAACTTGCTCTAACTGAATTTTTATAGCTTGCAGTTGGGATGCTAAAGCGGTTGATTTCTGGTATTCAAGTTTTAAGGCTTGCTTTGCATTGGCTAACAAGGCTTTATAATCTAGCTGATCTTGATTTTTTTCGGATTGCATTTTTATTTCTTGATCAACAGATTTAAGGCGATAAACTCTCGTCAGTTATCTGACAAGAACTGGCGAGAGCTTAGTAAATATTATGTGGGTTATCTAAGTATTAGTTATTTCACCAATAACGGTGTTTCAGAGGTAGGATTTTCCTGGAGAGTACTCAAACAAGAACTAATATGCGAGCGGATAGCTCGCTCATAAACACTAGTCTGCTGAGTACGTACCCCTACAGCCTGATATATTAAGTTAACTTCTGGGAATTCAGACCAATACATCAAAAAAATGTCTTTAGCTGGAGTAATAATTTCATAATTATTCTCTTGTCTTTTCTTTCTGAGTTTACAATTATTTAGTTGTAATTTTTGTCTGAATAGTTTTTCAAATTCTGGAATTAAATCTGAAGCAGTTTTCATGTGTTATCCACGTTAAAACGTGTTAATTATGCAAAGACTATCTGGTGATATTACTAAGTATGACACTTCAGATACCTCTTACAATATAGTGTATCAGTTATCGAGTCTTTGAGAATTTGAGGTTACTTGTCCGTTCTGAGGAGTGGGGACTGGGGATTAGGGATTGGGGAGTGGGGACTGGGAAAATAGTTAGCAGAGACACCCTGATAATTACACTGCTAAATATAAATAATCTTCCGGGTAGCAGCGCTGGAAGGCATTGAGTACCTACAGACTACAGCCTGGAACTTCAAGACCCTCTGCAAAGCTGATTAATTCCAAGTGATCTGGATTTTCCAGCAACTTTTTAGCTACTAGCAATCCAGCAATGCTCCAAGTTTGATAAATTCTGGCTTCTTTGCCAATCAAACGAGCATTATGTCCATCGTAGTATTCCGGGAATTTATCCTTAAATAAACGCCTTTCGGCAATGGCGATCGCTGCTTGGGCAAGTTCTGTTCGATCTGCTTTCATTGCCGCAGCCGTAAATAACCACAGCAAAACGGGCCAGTTACCACCGTTGTGATAAGACCAAGCCCTGTTTTTAGAATCACATCCTGTCACAATTTTCCACTCTAAACCATCCATTGCTGGAAAGCAGATTTTAACAGGCATATAGCCGATCAAGTCTTGCCAACGCTGGGCAAATAAATTCATAATGCTTTGAGATTCTTTTTCGCTTGCTAAGGAAGCTAAGATTGCCATCAGATTTCCCAGAGCAAAAAAGCGAAAATCTATCCGTCCCGGCCCCAGATTTCCCGCTAAATATCCTCCAGTTTCGGGCAACCACTCGGTCAACCAACTAGGAATTGATTCTGAGTTGATGTTGAATTTATTAACAATTTCTTTACCAAATTCGTTATCTTTGTAACGATAAATTTCTCCCAATCGCTTCAGGTCTAGCCAGTAATAATTGCGGATATGATATTTCAAAGATCCCAATCGCCTGTTGACTTTACCGAGGTAGCTATCGCCATCCCCATCTGGTAAAAGCAATTCAGTAGCAGCCCTGAGACAGGCATAGAATAACACCTGAATTTCTAGAGGATGTTCGTAGACTCCCATACGACGGTCAATCATAAACGCGCCATCGGGAACTAACATTGTTGGGAACATGGAAAACCGATGTACCAAGCAAAGATCCAAAATTAACTTGATTCCTGCTTGAAAATCTGGCTGACGCGCTAGGGTTAAATCGCCTGTAGCTTTTTCATAAGCCCGTAGCAGGAGAACCCACCACATACAAGAATCAATTGGGGAAACACGAGCGATCGCCAATTCACCAAAATCAGCGACCAAAAATTCCTCATTTCCCTTGGAATGTACTTTGAAACTTGCAGGCATTAATCCCGCTCCTGGTTCAAAGCAGTCTATCTGCTTTTCATGACTTTGTAATTTCAGTGTTTCTACTAAGAAGTTACGGACAATTTCTGCTTTGCCGTACATCAGAAACACTAAGGCAGAAGGGACAAAATCGCGGAGGAAGCACTGGTCATAATTGAGTGCATCTGACTCCGGATCGTGGGCGGCTACAGTACCAATGGGTTTTCCCTGGTAATAAATTATCGACTCTTCCAACAATTCCCAGGCTTCTGCTTCCAGTTGACTGTTCTTATCGATTGCGCTAGTCATGGGCGTTTAATTCCACTAATAATTATGTATCGGTTCAATTGTGGAAAGTACGCCAGCCTTACCTCAAGCTGACCAAGTTTCCCGGAAATCGGCATACAGAGTCAATCCACCATCTACAAATAGCGTTTGTCCGGTGATGTAGGCGGCTTCATCCGAAGCTAAAAAAGCTACTGCGGCTGCCATCTCCTCTGAAGTGCCAGCACGCCCCATTGGAATGTGACTTTCCACGATCGCTTTTTTTTCGGGGTTATCTATCCAGTCTTGATTTATTGGGGTGATTGTTGCTCCTGGCGCAACGGAGTTTACACGAATACCTCGGTTGGCATATTCCAATGCTAAGGTTTTGGTTAGATTTTCCATCCCGCCTTTGCTAATGGAATAGCTAATATACATCGGTCGAGGAATAATTTCGTGAACGCTGGAAATATTAATAACCACCCCCGAACGATTTAGAGATACGAGGTGTTTAATAGTTTCACGGGCGCAGAGATAAGCACCCCGGAGATTGACTGCAATTACCCGGTCAAAGTCTGCTGTGGTAAGTTCGTGGGATGGGCTGTCTGTTTGAATGCCAGCATTGTTAACTAGAATATCTAGACTGCCAAATTCCTTTACTACGGTGTTGACCATCTCAACAATGTCTGATTCTTGGGAGACATCTCCTTGAACCAGCAGTGATTTAACACCACAATTTTCGATATTTCCACAGGCTTTTTGCAATGCCATCTCTTCTGTGTCTACCGCAGCTTCAGGGCTTTTGCGGTAATTGATAGCGATGTTGCACCCTTCTTGAGTGAGTTTGATAGCGATCGCCTGACCGATTCCTGAAGTTGCACCTGTAATTAAAGCGTTCTTTCCCTTTAACCCTATCATATTTCCTCCCTAAGCTGCCTTTGCTTGAATTTGCACTCAGTCAAATAACTTTGGATTTTAGATTATTCTTTTGCACATCTAAAGTTAGTACTGTCAATCCCTGATGGAGGTAATTTAAAATTCACAAATAGGTCTTAGGTCTTTCATGATTTTGAATTTTTGACAAAATCCCTGTTAAAAATAAATGTGTAAGGGCATACAGTTGTACACCCCTACAGCCGATTTACTTGTTACAAGAATTGTTGAAAATGCTATTAGTCTCTAGCGCAAATTCGCTGGTACTTTTTCAGGAACTACCCAATAGTAAATAGTTTTGCCATCTACAGTTAGAGTCTGCTCTGGTTTCCACTCACCCATATCAAAAGCGTGGGAGACAATGCGAGTTCCAGGTTTGAGGTCATTCAATAGCTTGGGACGGAGTTTGACGTTTACTTCTGGTAGTAAGTAAAGTGTAACTACTGTTGCTTCACTAAAGTCAGTGGTGAACAAGTCTTGTTGGACAAACTTGACGCGATCGGTGACTCCTGCCTTCTGGGCATTATCATTAGCTTCTTGGATGCGTTCGGGGTTAATATCTATGCCGACACCGCGTGTACCAAACTTTTGTGCCGCAGTATTGACAATTCTCCCATCACCGCTACCAAGGTCATAAAGCACATCATTTTTACCCACTTTTGCCACTTCCAACATTGCATCTACAACTGGCTGTGGTGTAGGTACATAGGGAACATCACCGGGGCGTTCTTGTGGTTGAGTTGTGGGAGTGGCCGCCGATGGTGTTTCGGTTTGGGTCTGACCCGTCAAAGTCGAAGGCTGTGTACCTGCTTCCAAATCTTGCTGTTGTGGAGTACATCCAGCAATTCCTAAGCTGGTAACACTAACACCTGTAGCCAGTAAAAACAGAATTTTTTTGAAGTTCATGAATTTTCTCCTTGATTCAGTAGCTTGTGGTCAGTAGTTAGGAAAACAACTGATAGTCATAGAATTTTGAATTGCTTACAGTGTGAAGTTTGGTTGATACAATCCAAAATCCAAAATTGCATTAAGTCCGACGTTGACGGTAGTTATTCCAGAACAACACGGGGATACCTGCTGCGACAACTAAAACACCTGCAACTGCTCCCACACCTGTATAGGCCAAGCTGGAGTACAGCAAGTAACCGCAGACGGCGCAAAAGAGTAATGGTGTCAAAGGATAAAATGGCACACGGAATGGACGAACTATATGGGGTTCGCGGACTCGCAATACCATCAGTGATATGCCGGAAAGCAAGAAGAAGAACCAAAATATAGGGGCGGTGTAATCCACCATTGTTTCAAAGCCTTTGCGGGTGAGCGTCCCTAAAAAAACTAGTGCTAAGGCGATCGCTGCTTGCAAGAATAAGGCATAGGTAGGACTGCTAGGACGTTGTTGCCAGCGTCCCATAAAACCAAATAGGGAAAAATCTTGTCCTAGTGCGTAGTTGGTACGCGCTCCAGTAAAGATTGTGGCATTGGTTGCTCCCAAAGTAGCTGTTGCAATCAATACACTGATGAACAAGGCTCCTGGTTCGCCCCAAATAGAGCGCATTAAATCTGCGGCTACTGCTTCTGATTGTGACATATTTGCTAATCCCAGTCCCCGCAGGTAAGCCAGATTGATTAGCAGATAAATGGCGGTGATAATGCCAATACTCCACATTAGCGATCGCAGAATGTTACGTCGTCCATTTTGAATTTCTGCGGAGATGTAAGCCGCTTCATTCCAACCGCCGTAAGATAGTAACACAAACACCATCGCCAGTCCCCAGTTTCCTGATGATGCAGGTTCTACAGGGGCGGCAGAATTAGGAATGGCCGTAAGCCCAAGAATTACTACCAGCAACAAACCTAGAACTTTGGCAGCACTTAGCAAGTTTTGTGTCCACTTACCCTGCTGTAAACCGACAATGTTCAAAGCAGTTAAAAGTGCGATCGCTATAGCTGCATAAATAGAAGAAGAAAACGTTCCTAGCCGCCATATCTGAGAAACATAATCACCAAAAACAAATGCCAAAAGAGCAATGGAACCAGTTTGAATCACTGTCATCCGTGCCCAGGCAAATAAAAAGGCGACTCCCCGCCCGAATGCACGTTTCAAATAGTAGTAGACACCGCCGACGTCGGGATAGACAGTTGCCAACTCTGCATAGCACAAGGCTCCTACCAGAGACACCACACCACCCATTAGCCAAAGAAACATTACAGCAAGATCACTGCCTGCTTGACTTGCCACTAGAGCCGGAGTTTGAAAAATCCCTGCCCCGATGACAATACCGACAATCAGAGCTACTGCGTCTGATAATGTTAGGGATGCCTTAGGTACACCGACTTCAGTTGATGTTGTCTGCTCAAGCAAACTGTAATCTTTAGGTCTACTCACATTACTCCCTTAACTTAATTAGTGTTGAGTTGGGACTCTTGGCTTGGTTTCATAGTCTTTGTTCAACAGAGGAATTATCTTATGTATTCCAAATTTGAGAACTCACGATTCACCAAGAACTTTGAGGTTAGGAACTACCAGCCCAAAAGCTAGCCTTCGGGTGGGGCGAATTTTAATCACTGTTTTACTCATACTTACTATGATTAAGAATAAATGTGACGGGAAAGTGACAGTCACCAGTGAGATATCTTCAAATTCAAATTATTTGGTAACATTGAGATTAATTTCCCTGCGTAGTTTGCCACCGTAGGCATTGCTCCCAATTCTTTAGCTAGACAACATCGTGATGAAAATAGCATAGAAAATCCGACTCGCTAACACTTCTTCCACGAGTGAGATTTTTAGAAATCTAGAGAATGATTGACTAATAATGGGTAATCATGCTTTCTTTGATTAAATTGAATCCAAACAAAGACAGATACTGCACTTATTCCTCGCAGCGTGGACTTTCAGGAGACAGGAGGAGGGAGGCAGGATACATTGGTGTCAACTTAACGTGAAAACTAGCCTTGCGGTACTAGACCGTTATAGTTGAGAACCGAGGCAATAATTATCAAAAAGTAAATTTTACGGGTCAAAATTACTAGCAGCGCGGATAATTGCCTCAAAGCTCAAGTATAAGGAGAAGCCAAAATGATTTTACACCGTGGACGTAGGGTAGTAGCTGCTTTGTTGCTATCAATGCTACTACTGACAACAGCTTGTGCCCCAACACCACCTGGACGTTTTGACCAAGCGCAAAAAGAAAGCACTCAACAAAAAAAAGGTCTTGCGGTAGCTAAAACTGCAACTCAGGGTAGTGAATTTAATAAACTTTTCCCAGAAGCGAGTAATGGCTACCAGCGCGTCTATACCCAAGAGAAAAAAGGCTTTGCGGAAGCAAAGTTGAAAAAAGGCGGTAAAGATATGGCGGTGCTGTCTATTTCTGATACCACCAGCACACCGAGTGCAGCAGCAAAGTTCTCGAATAGTACCAAAAAAATTGGTGGTTATCCCGCATTAGAAGTTGGTAAGACGCAAACTGCAATTTTAGTAGGTAAGTACCAAGTAAAAGCGCTTTCTCGCGATTCGTCATTTACAGCTAGCGATCGCGCAGATTGGCTAGAGAAGTTTAATCTTAATGGTCTGGCTAAACTGAAGTGATTTGCACTGCGAATATTCAGATAATAAAACCTAAATAAGGAGATTTTTGTGAGTAAATCGATTGTTGAGTTGGTTGATCAATTACCAACTGGCGGCTTGACTGTTTCTATGTTAAAATCCCTCGATTTTGTTGCTCCTGGTCAATGGCAAAATACTGTTGGCTTTGTCAACACCATTAAGACTGTCACTGGTGAAGACGACGAAGATTTAATTCAGCAAATTGGCGAAAGAGCAATTTATCTATTCAATGACAAATCCCAAGGATACCAAACAGCTTTGTGGCTTTATCAAACCGTTGATGCTACAGATAGAGCTATTGGTGCAGCAGCTTTAGCTAACAAAGTTGGCGAGAAAATTCCTTTATTGGGTTTTTTAAACTCTGTCACTCCCAAACCTGATAAAGCCCAAACCATCGATCTGACATTGAAGTTAGTGGCTGAGTTGGTAGCCTTCTGTCAAATTAACGGCATTCCGGGAGACAGTATTGGGGATTTTGTCGCCTCTTTAGGTGAGTATAGTGGTGAATCACTCATCCGCATGGTGGCATTAGTTTGTGTTGATGGTTTGATACCTTTAGGCCCAGACTTCATCAGCAAAGCAATATCTGGGATTAATCAAACAAATCCGCAGGAGTTAGAAAAAAACTCGACTTTCCAAAATATCAAAGATGTGATTCCAGGCAACAATGCCGGTAGTAAACTCAACTTTATCGGCGAAAGCTTTGACTCAGTTAAAGGTTGGATGAGTGGGTTAGTTAGCGCCAATAATTTAACGCCACAAAAGGTAGTTGGCAATTTGCAAAGTTTTGTCGATATTGCTGATGACAAGTTAGACTACCTCGCGGCGTTCCTGGATGTATCAACAAATTATTATGAACACACCGGCACGCAAACTTTGGCACATCGCTTGATTGAACGAGCGGTAGCTGAGATTTAGGTTGATGGGGACTGGGGACTGGGGACTGGGGACTGGGAAGATTACCCAATACCTGATCTCTAATACCCAATCTCCAAGGCCTATTGGGGTAAACGTAGATCAGATGCGATCGCATATAAGTAAGGTTGAAAAATAGCCAAGTTTTCCAGTTTTTCAAACTTACCTGTTTGTGTACCTGTGTCAAATGCAGTGGTAATTACGTAAAGTTTACTGCCATCAAAGGCAACATGACCGATATGTTGCTCTTGTATTCCACCTTGTTCTTTGAGTCCTGCGAACCCATAGCGAATTCCCTGAAGCTTACCAATGGGTACTGGTTGCGGTGGGTAGGCTGAGAAAGTAATCTCTTTGCCATATTCACCCTGACGATCTTTCGCAAACGCAGCGTAGTGATCTACAACCCAAGTCTTAAGTACTGGTAATACCTGGGTTTGGTATTTGGTACTTTGGTAGTCCACTTGCGAAGCAGTTGGAATACCAGCTGCTATGAGTTTATTTCGGAAATCCTCATTATTTGCTATTGGGTAAATGTTAATTTCAACTGTACCCAAACGTTTCCCTTTAGAGGAGACACACAACAGAGGTGCATTTCCCTCGCAAGCAGCAACTTGCCAGTTAGTTGGAGCAGTAGCATTTCCCAGGATTTTCTGCCAGATATTTCCCTCATTCGGATTGGGAAGTTTTGCAACAGCAGAGGATTTTATGACTTTGGGTGGAGAAAATTGGGGGAGAACAAATTTGGCTCCCAGCGGTATTGACACCAACAGAATAGAACCTAGTAATAAATGATAAAGTCGTAACATTTTTTTTAAAATCCAGAGCCAACTATTGCAGACGCACCATATCTACAATACTTTATCGGTATAGAGGAACTATAGATACATTTATATTGCTATAGGACTAATATTTGATTTTTGAAATACACGTAGTGGCGTGGCAAGGCTTGAATGTTGCAAAAAAATTGTAGCGATTGTCCTGAATGTCAAGTGCGATCGCAAAAGAAAAAGCTGAAAATAAGTTGACGCAACTGGGGAACCGCTTTGCTGATTCGGTGGTAGCTAGTACGGGCATCACCATCCGTGAGATGGCTTTGAGAGTTAGCTTGTGTACTTCACGAACTTGAAATCTGCTATAAGTAGATACTGTAGCTAATTCCTGCTGGAGGTACTCAAATATGCAGCAGTTAAAATCCGCCGAGGAAATGCCTGGTAGCTATGGCTTGCCCATTTTGGGGGAGACTTTAGAAATATTTCGGGATTTAGACCTGTTTGTGTGGCGACGATTCCAGCAGCATGGTTCAGTTTTTAAGACGAGCGTCATGGGATACAAACGTGCTTATTTAATTGGCCCTGATGCTAATCGGCTGGTGCTGTTGGAACAGGCGGAACACATGTCGTCGCGGATAGGGTGGTATTTCCTAGAATCAACATTTGGCAATAATATTTTATTACAAGATGGGGAAGAACATCGGCTAACTCGTCGTTTGATGTATCCAGCATTTCACGGAAAAGCGATCGCTACATACTTCGACACCATCCAAAATATTGTGCAAGACTTCCTCAAAGATTGGGGAGAACGGGGAACGATTTCCTTAAATTCTAGTTTCCGCCAGCTTACCCTGATGGTTGCAACTCGCCTCTTCTTGGGAAGTCAGAATAACAGCGAAGTTGAGCAAACCAGTCAGTGGTTTACACAACTACTAGATAGTAGTATGGCGATATTCAAATGGAATATCCCTTTTACTTTATATGGTCGCGGTCAAAATGCTAGGGGTAAGTTAGTGACTTTCTTGCGTCAAGCGATTGCCCAGCGTACCGAGCAAGGTAACTTAGAAGAATCAAAAGATGTTTTGGGATTGCTGCTAGCAGCTGTTGATGAAGACGGCAATAAATTGACCGAAGCACAGGTAATCAACGAGGCCTTACTACTGCTATTTGCTGGACATGAGACAACAGCCTCGTTGCTGAGTTGGGTAATATTTGAATTAGGCAATCATCCAGAGTGGCGAGAGCGACTGCGCCAAGAACAGTTAGCAGTTGTGGGAGATAATCCCCTTAACTTATCTCATCTCAAACAACTTCCACAGTTAACCAACGTCCTAAAAGAAGCAGAACGGCTTTATCCCCCAGTGTATGCCTATAATCGTGGCGTCCTCAAGGATATTGAGTATGGAGGTTATCGCATTCCAGCAGGTTGGTTTGTAACTATTTCGCCGATGTTGACTCACCGTCTGCCAGAACTGTACACCGATCCCGATCGCTTTGACCCCGATCGCTTTGCACCACCTCGTGAAGAAGATAAAAAACATCCCTTAGCATTAGTGGGTTTTGGTTATGGTTCGCACAGCTGTTTAGGTATGGAATTTGCCCAGATGGAAATGAAAATCGTGCTTTCCACACTGCTTCGCCATTACGACTGGACAGTAAAACCGGATTATTCTGCGATCGCTCCAGTTCGTCAGCCTTCTAAAGTTAAAGATATTCTTCAAGCATATATTAACCCTTTAACAATCCGTAATTCCTAGAGATAGGATATCTGACCCTTGATTTAATTACGAATTACAAATTACAAATCAATACTGTTGTTGTTTCTTGAACCTTGACAACAGTAAACATACAAAAGCCATTACTACCAATGACATTGAAGAAGCCGATTCTGGGACAGACTGAGGGGTTTGTACGGGCTGATAATTGTTCAGATTCCCTGGAATTATGCTGAGTGATGCCAAAACTCGTTCAATGTTGTTAGATATATTACTGTCATTAATATCAATACTTCTAGAAGAGATGAGTCGGTTAAACGTTTGAGTACTTGATACTTCAAAATCTTCTGTTAACACCAGAAAATCTTGACCTATTCTACCTATCAGGGAGTCAATCAAGTTGTTCACATCAGTCTTGACCCCTTGCGAAGATACTTCTAAAGTGCTGTTGTTACTGACCTTTCCAATAACTGTGTTTTCACTATCAACAAGCCAATTGCCATTACCAATAATTGCATTTCCACTGGTAAAAACCCAGTTACCATTACCAATAATTGTGTTATTACTACCGAAGTCCCAATTCCCATTACCTACTGTTGCGTTGTCACTGCCGAAGTGCCAGTTGCCATTACCTAATGTTGTGTTGTTACTGTCGAAGTTCCAGTTGCCATTACCTAATGTTGCGTTGTTAGTCCCATTGTCCCAATACCAGTTACCGTTACCAAGGGTTGTGTTACCACTTGCAAATAGCCAGTTGCCATTACCGATGGTTGTGTTGTCATTATTAAAGTTCCAGTTGCCGTTTCCAATGGTTGCACTGTCACTGCCATAATCAGAAT
>JBGTMK010000400.1:0-7706 GCA_041743605.1 Nostoc sp. | reverse complement strand
CTCTAAACACAAACTTATCTTACTTTTGGCATATAAATAAAATGGCTTGTCGTTAGACATCGTTTCAAATTCAGATTCGTTTGTGTTCTTTGGCTGAAAAATACCTAATCGCATACCAACCAAATTAAACTCGGCATAGATATTCGGAATTAAAAGAACTGGCTTTTGCTCTAAAAATTGAGTATAGAAATTTACTAAATCTTCGTAATTCACTGATGCTATGGTGACAAATGCGTTAGTATACTGGAAAACCATATTTGCATATCACCCTTTGAACTTTTAAAAAAGGCTATGTTTGAGTACCACTTTTGAAAAAGGGACTGAAGTAGCATCAAGATATCCATCTCTGAGATGTGGGTATCGAAAAATAATGCAATGTAGTAACTGCAAACGGATTTTGTTGAAAATAGGTGGTCAACCTAAAACCGTAGTTATGGCTAGTTAACATAAGGATTTTGCTTGTGCTAACTTAGTGCCAACTTACATTTTATGGCACTAAGTTTATTTAGGTGTATTCTATGCCAGGAACCGGACTTGAACCGGTGACACGAGGATTTTCAGTCCTCTGCTCTACCAACTGAGCTATCCCGGCTGGGGCTTTTGTGAGCCACGATTAATCAATGTAGCAAACATCAAAGAATATAGCAAGGGGTTGAAGAAAAATATTTATGCGGCTTTCAATTTCAACTTAAACCCGATGAAAACCGCTATAAATAATAGAAACTGGACAAGAACAATACTTGGGCCAGAAGCAAGGTTGAAAATACCTGAGACTATGATGCCAGCAATGCTGCTGATGGAACCAACGATCACCGACATGACTAGAAAGCGGCTAAAGTGGTGACTCATCAGTTTGGCGGTGGAAGCGGGAATAACCAAAAAGGCGTTTACCAGTAAAACACCAACAGCTTTAATGGCTACAGCAACGGCGAGTGAAAGCAAAACCACAAAAGCATAGCGGTACAATTGAACGGGAACGCCTTGAACCTGCGCTACATCGGGGTTAAGGGTCAATAAAATTTGCTGGCGCAGGGTTGACAGTAAAAATATGCTACCTCCCACAAGTACTAACAGCGTCAAAATCAAATCTGTGGTATCGATCGCTAAAATATCCCCAAACAGCACAGCCATTAAGTTGCCACGATATCCTTTAATTAGGCTCGTGAGAATTAAACCGATCGCTAACGCCCCAGATAACACTATGCTAAGTACGCTATCGCTAGCTAAGTCGGTTTTGTCGATGAAGTAGAGAACAATAACACCAAAAACTAAGGTGAAGGGTAACAGCATCCAAGTAGGATTTACCTGTAGCAGCACACCTAACGCCACACCTACCAATGCTGCATGACCAACCGCATGGCTGAAAAAGGATAACTGGCGTAAGGTGACAAAACTACCCAACATCCCGCCAAGTATGCCCATCAACGCAGCACCTACGATCGCACGCTGTATAGAAGCAAGTTGTAACAACTCTAGCAAGTCATTACTACTGGCGATCGCAAGCCAAGCTATCTGACAATCATTGAAAAAATAATCCATACTTATTCTGTGAGTTGAATTACGAATTACGAATTACGAATTATTTTAATGTTGGTGTTGATAGCGACTGAAACCTGGGCCGTAGGTTGCTAACAGGTTTTGCGGTGAAAGGGCAATTTCTGGCTTACCAGTACAAACAATGCTTTGGTTCAGACAAAGCACGCGATCGCAGTGGCGATTTACCATATCAATATCATGGGAGACTTGCAATACTGTCCAACCTTCCTCTCGCTTTAATTCATTTAGCAAAGCGTAAAAATCTGCTGCACCTTGCACATCAACACCAGCAAAGGCTTCATCTAGTACCAACAGTTTCCGAGGCATTACCAAACAATAAGCCAATAAAACCCGCTTGAGTTGACCACCGCTAAGAGTACCAATAGCTTGATGCTGTAAATGATAAGCATCAGTTCGCCGTAAAGCTTCTGTTACTGCTGCTGATTTTTCTCGGTCTTGTCTCCACAGCTTGGAAAAAAACAAATCCCCTCTTTTTCGTTCCTTAGTCCATCCCAGTCCTACCAATTCGCTGACAGAAATGGGAAAACTACGGTCAAAGATAAAGTTTTGCGGCATATAGCCCAACAAGTGACGTAAACGCCCCAGCCTTGCAATTGGGCGACATAATATTTCAATCGTACCAGCACTTCGAGGTATCAAATCTAAAACCGCTTTTACCAAGGTACTTTTACCAGCACCATTGGGGCCAACTATGGCTGTATCTGTTCCCGGTAATAATTCAAAGGAAACATCTCGAACAGCTAGATAGCTGCCTTGATAGACTGTTAATCCTTCTACTTTCAAAATAGCAATGTCATTGGTCATTTGTCATTGGTCATTGGTTATTTGTCATTTGTCATTTGTCATTTGTCATTGGTCATTTGCAAAGGACATAGACGCGCTAGCGGCTTCCCGCAGGGGTAGGACATCTGACAAATGACAAACCTATTTACAAGCCGTTTCTAGAGTTTGCAAGTTAGCTTTCATCGCTTTGAAATAATGCTGTGGATCTGTTTCACCAGTTTCTAATGAATCTAGCGTCTGCAAAGTTAGATTTAAATCTTGGGATAGGCTGGTTAGCAGTTTGTTATCTACTCCTGGTTCACTAAATAAAGCTTTAACGTTGTACTTTTTCACAGCATTGACTGCATTTTGTACATCCGCTGGTGAAAGTTGATCTTCTGGAATTTGTACCACAGCAACTTGCTTGAGTTTATAGCGTTGAGCTAAATATGGAAACGCATCATGAAAGGTAATAAAGGTACAATTAGGAGTTTTCTGCAAAGTCTGTTGAAATTCGCTGTTTAAATTTTCTAATTCTTTAATATAAGCAGCAGCATTGGCCTCATAAGTAGCTTTATTTTTTGGGTCAGCAGCAATCAATCCATCCCGAATATTTGTTACTTGCTGTTTTGCCAAAACTGGATCTAACCAAACGTGAGGATTACCTTGGGCGTGGGCATGGTCGTGACTGTGGCCTTTTTCCTCTTTCGCTGTTTTTACAACAGGTGAAATTTCATTTAAGGGTTTAATACCTTTACTGGCATCAATTTCAGTTAATTTTTTATTTTCGGCATTTTTGATAGTATTTTCCAGAAACTCCTCCAAACCTAAACCATTTTTTACTAACACATTCGCAGTTGCGATCGCTTTGACATTTTGTGGTGTCGCTTGGTATTCATGTACCTCCGTACCGGGCGGCACTAAAATTTCTACATCTGCCACGTTTCCAGCTACCGCCTTAGTAAACAAATATATCGGCAAAAATGTCGCCACTACTTTAGTTCTTTCCAACTGCGCCGTTGGGGTAGAAGCAGCTTCCTGTGCTTGCGGCGACTGTTCGGAAGTTGTTCCCTGATTCGGATTCGATTGGCTACAGCTAGTAGCCATTGATAAGATTAGCAGAGTGATTATGGACAAGATGCCGCTTCTTTGTCTGCCTGTTCTAAGTCCTCTGTAATTCATCATCACGGTCTTTTCCCCTCAAAACGGATGCTTGTTTTGCCTCTGTCATAATTCCTATTGACAATGAGACTGATTATTGATTTTATACTATAATAATTCTCATTCTCATTCAAAGCACATCATATCATTCTGGATTTCCTGTGTAATGAATAACAACAAAACTTTTTCAGAAGGTACAACCCTCTGCAATTTAGTTTTCCCTGAATAATTAGGATTTCTTGACTTTTTTTGTTAAAAAGTTTGCTTAGTTCTGATAAAATTACTGAGACATATTTTCATGAAAAACACGTTTAAAAAAACGTGTTTTGGGTGTCAATTGGAGATTGGTGTGAGGAAAAAAATGCAAAAATTCTGTAAATATCTGCTGGTTAGTCCAGCAGTCTGTAGCGTAATGCTATTTGTGAATACTGCTGCATTTGCGGGTGAAACTTCCAGCAATTCTGAAATCAACCAACCACAAGTTTTAGCCAATCCAGACACAAAAACTCAGAACATAGCGCCAGATCAGATAATGGGGCAAGTTACCTCCGTGTCTCAATTTTCTGACGTACAACCCACCGATTGGGCATTCCAAGCATTACAGTCGTTGGTTGAGCGCTATGGCTGTATTGCAGGATACCCAAATAGCACTTATCGCGGTAATCGGGCATTAACGCGATATGAGTTTGCTGCCGGTTTGAATGCTTGTCTTGATCGGGTTAACGAACTAATTGCAACAGCTACAGGCGATTTAGTTAACAAAGAAGATTTAGCCACATTACAAAAGCTGCAAGAAGATTATTCCGCAGAACTGGCGACACTGCGAGGTCGTGTAGATGCAGTAGAAGTACGCACTGCTGAATTGGAGGCGAATCAATTTTCAACCACAACCAAACTGCAAGGACAAGTTGTTGCTGTCGTTAGCGATGTTTTGTCAGGAAATACAGTCAACGGTGCAGAAATTACAGACGAGAACACAACATTAGGAGTACGGGCGCGGGTAGAATTTGTCACCAGCTTCACAGGACAAGATACGCTGTTTACCAGAATCCAGGCTAATAATATTCTCAGCCCTAACATTGGTACACCAGAGGGCAACTTATCTTTTGCTAGCGAGGATGGCAATACTAATGCTGCTATAGATGCACTGTTCTATAGCTTTCCCTTAGGTGAAAAAACACAGGTTATTGCGATCGCTAATGGAGGTGCAGCAGACGACGTTACTAGCACTGTCAATCTCTTTGACGGTGATGGTGCTTTTGGTGCTTTGTCTACCTTTGGTACACGCAACCCAATTTATAGCCAAATAGGCGGCGCGGGGTTGGGAGTAACGCATGAGTTCAGTGACAAATTGGCACTAAGTCTAGGGTATTTGAGTGGTACAGCGAATGATCCTACCCTCAATAATGGTTTGTTCAATGGTGCTTATGGTGCGCTGGCACAGTTGACAGTTAAACCAAGCGATCGCATTTCTATCGGTTTAACTTACATCAATTCCTACAACCAACCACTACTCACAGGTAGCAATGCCGCAACTCTCGCACCCTTAGATTTAGATGCCGATGGTACGTTAGATTCCCGATTTTCTAGTAATTCTTACGGTGTCCAAGCATCCATCGGCATTACAGATAACATAGTCTTGGGTGGTTGGGCTGGATACACCAACAGCCGTACCTTGACTGGAAACCGTGGAGAGGCTGATATTTGGAACTATGCCGTTACCCTCGGCTTCCCTGATCTCGGTAAAAAAGGAAGTTTGGCCGGTATTATTGCTGGTGTGGAACCTAGATTGACAAGTTCTAGTATCGCAGGATTGGCTAGTGATCCTGATACGTCCTATCATCTTGAGGCATTCTACCAGTATCAGCTGAGTGACAATATCACCATTACTCCAGGAGTTATTTGGTTAACATCCCCAGATCACAATAACAGCAATGATGATGTTGTTATTGGTGCATTGAGAACCACATTCAGTTTCTAATTTTTAAAATCTTAAGAGAAGACGCAAAGGATAAATTTGCCTCTTTTATTTTGTGTGTGGACTCACAACCTCAGTATTTTTGCTGACTTTTCACGTCATCTGGAAAAGTCCACGGAAAATCTAACTTCCAAACCAGTAATTCAAAGTCTCTCTCCTCGCAGGAGAGAGAAATAGAAGAGAGGTTTTCCAGATACCGTGAAAAGTTAGAGTATTTTTGCTGGGCTTGATATTTCAAAACACTATAGTAGATTCTGAATACAGATCAATACAGTTCAGATAAGACCAAAAAACTTGTAGAGACGGCGATTTATCGCGTCTCTTAACTGAACCCTATTGGAATATAGTGCGTTGCATATTTGCGGGATGATTTTGCTAGTTTTGTGGGATGGGCATCTTGCCCGTCCCTTGTATTTCAGGGCGGGCGAGACGCCCACCCTACAAGAATCATCCCTTGATTCAGCAACGCCGAATATAGATGTAATATCTGCTGAAAATCTCTAGTAGATTTAACGCAGATGAAACAGAGTAATTGCGGAAGTTACTTAAAAACCTCTCTTTTTTAGCATTATCAGTTAGAGGCTTGAAGTTACTAACCATAGATGCTCAAAGTGTTCGTAGTGATTTATCAGATAACCAATGCAGGGCACTTTAAATACAAAAAGACCAGCCTCCCACAGCTGGTCTAGAAAATATTTTTTTGCGTTGTCTTCTCAAGAGAGTTAAAACCCAATTGCGCGTTCCTAAAATGCAACGGGCAACTTTTCTTAACAATATTGTAACAGCCAACACAGATTTTTCTTGAAAATTCATCAAAAAAAGATATGCACAAAACTTAAAAGCCTCTATCTATCAGGAGAATTCAGCAGAACGCAGGGTATAGATAGTGGAGGTAAGGGAGAAAATTTTACCTTGTCTCCCTCATCTCCCTTGTCACTGCGCCAGTTTCAACCGATCAATTTCAACTTGACAGGCTACTGATGCTGGGAGCGATTTCTGCATCTGCTGATGTTTCGCCCACGCGGAGGATTTTAGCCCCCAACTGCTGCAATTTCATATCGAGTCGATCATAGCCGCGATCGAGGTGCTGTAGTCCTTGAATCGTGGTTTGCCCTTCTGCTGCTAGTCCTGCTATGACTAGCGCGGCTGATGCTCGTAAGTCTGTACCTAAGACTGGTGCGCCAGATAATTTTGGTACTCCTCGAACGAAAGCAGCATTGCCTTTGACACGAATATCTGCCCCCAAGCGATTCAGCTCAGAGGCATGACGCAAGCGATTTTCAAAGACGGATTCGTTAATTACGCTGTCGCCTTCTGCCACTGCCAGCAAAGCCATAAATGGCGCTTGCATATCTGTGGGAAAACCTGGATGGTATTGAGTTTCAATATCCGTTGCCTTCAGGCTTTCCCCTGGCAGAATGTGTAAGTGTTCAGGTTTGTCCTCAATTATTGTCACCCCAATATCCCGCAGCTTGGCAATCACTGGGATGAGATGTTCTGGAGCCACTGGCGAGAGGATAAGTTCTGAGCGGGTAATTGCTGCTGCCAGCAAAAACGTCCCAGCCTCAATGCGATCGGGAATAATGCTGTAGTCAACAGAATGCAACTTGGGGACTCCTTCGATAATAATCCTGCTAGTCCCCGCGCCCTTAATCTTCGCTCCCATCGCGTTACAGAAGTTAGCTAGATCAACTACTTCTGGTTCTCTGGCAGCATTTTCGATGATCGTTTCACCCTCTGCCAGGGTAGCCGCCATCATCAAGTTTTCTGTCGCTCCAACACTGGCGATATCTAAGTAAATCTTCGCACCTTTTAATCTCCTGCTGCTGCCAGGGACGTAGGCATTACAAATGCCATGCTCAATTTGTACTTCCGCTCCCATTGCTTGCAGTCCGCGCACATGCAAGTCAACGGGTCTGGCTCCAATAGCACAACCGCCTGGTAAGGGCATCTGCGCTACTCCCAGTCTTGCCAGAATGGCACCAATGGCGAAAAAACTCGCCCTCAACTGGGTAACTAGTTCGTAGGGAGCTTTTGATGTTTTAATCTCGCTGGCGTTGATATCTAAAATGTCACCTTGTCGTGTTAACTGTACACCCAAGGCCGATAACACCTGACCCATCCGCTCAACGTCCGCTAATAAGGGGACATTGCGGATACGACAATCGCCGGGACACAGCAAGGCTCCAGCCATGATTACCAATGCTGAATTTTTTGCCCCGCTAATTTTCACATGACCCCGCAAAGG
>JBGTMK010000399.1:0-5352 GCA_041743605.1 Nostoc sp. | reverse complement strand
TTTATTGAGTAGTTATACTTATTTTTTGTTCCAGATGTTTTTTTAGCCATTGCCTCTGTCGGAAAACTAGTTACTTTGTACTATATTGTGAATTCCAAAATCGGGGTTAATACTCTATTTTTTTCAAAATGAGAATTGCTGGTTGCAAAGTGATGGTGTTGCAAGATTAGAAGTACGCTATCGATTAGTACAAGCAGAGCAATTGTTAGATGAAACCATTGCTCAAGCTTTTAATCTAGGAACAAATAATACTTGTTGGATCGAAGGAAAACAAGAAACAGTTAATCACGTTACAGATTTTAATGCAAAATTATCAGATATCTGCGATGAGGTTTACCATCAAGGACTAAAACTCTGGAACGAACTAATAAATCGTCGTGAGGTAACTTCTCAAGGTGTTAGAGCGAGAAGAGAGCTAATCGAAGCAATGTTAGAAAAGCAAGATAGAGAAAAGCTTTGCTTGCAAGGATTTGGCCCAGAAGTTTCTATATACTATTCTGTACTTAATGAAACTGGAATTCATCGTCAAGAGAATGAAGAATGGGGATTTTACCCACCCAATGGAACATCTGGTATATGGACAATTTGGCAAGTAATAGATAATTTTTGCTTGCAGGCAAAAGATAAAATCCAAACTTTAGATAAGCTCTACAAAATTTTAGACGCTCCTCCTTATGGTGTAAAGCGTGGAGTTATTCCAGTACTAATAGCAGCAGTATTGCTGCACCACGTTGATGATGTGGGCGTTTATAGGGATGGTACATTTATTCCAGTTTTAGGTTCTGAGCATTTCGAGCTATTGTTAAAAGATCCATCACGCTTTGGGGTTAAATATTTTGAAATTGTGGGCTTGCGATCGCAAGTATTTAAAGAGCTTGAGTCAATCTTACGCAAACAGTATGCTCTCAATGCACAGGGGGCAAGGAATTCAACTTTACTTGCCGTAGTTAAGCCATTGTTTCAATTCGTTAAAAAACTACCATCATACACTACTAAAACCAAGCGCCTTAGTAACGAAGCATTAGCAGTTTTACAAAATTTACAGAAAGCTCAAGAACCAGATGAGCTTTTGTTTACTTCTTTACCTCTAGCTTGCGGGCTCAATCCTATTATTGCCAGCCAAGAAGATGATGGGACAATAGCGAAAATTTTACGGAAAAAGCTGATTACAGCGCTACACGAGATTCAAACAGCTTATGACAGTCTACTTAGTGAGTGCCAATCCCTTCTGTATAATGCCTTCGGAGTACGCAGTAGTGAAGAAAAATTGCGAGAAGATTTGCGGGTTAGAGCTAGTTATTTGAGTGGCCAAGTGTTGGAACGCCGAGTTAGAAGTTTTGTGCAAGCAGCAGTAAATGAAAATGCTACTGATAGTGAATGGTTAGAAGCATTATTAATGATTGTTGCTGATAAGCCTGCTGAATCTTGGACAGATGAAGATGTAACAAATTTTGAACTAAAACTTTCAGACCTTGCCCGACGTTTCAAAAATCTTGAAGCTTTACAAAAAGATTCTCAAACTCGAACTTCGGAAGGCTTTGAGGCACGCAAAATTACAGTTACACGTCCAGATGGGCAAGAAACTCATTCTCTTGTTTGGTTTGATCATGAAAATCAAGTTCAAATTGATGGGGTATTTGAGGAAATTTTGGGAATATTAAGGAAATACGAAAATCCGCAATTACACCAAAGTGTTGTTGCTAAATTGACTGAGTATGTACTAAGTTCAGAGTCTAGTATTAAAGCTTCTAAAATTCAAAATAAACAGCACAAAAAGAATTATGGACAAAAAAGCAGTTAGACATATTTTAGGTCTATCAGGGGGCAAGGACAGTACTGCATTGGCTATTTTGTTACATAAGGAAATTCCCGATGTGGAATACTTTTTTTGCGATACCCATAAGGAATTACCAGAGACTTATGAATATCTTGACCGTATCAAGGCACGTCTGGGTATTAAGATTCACTATCTCAGCGAAAAACGAGGCTTTGACCACTGGTTAGTAATTCATGATGGTTTATTACCTTCACCCCAAATGCGTTGGTGTACCGTCAAAATGAAAATTAAGCCTTTAGAAGATTTTGTGGGGAATGATGAGGCTATTAGTTATATTGGCATTCGTGCTGATGAAAACCGTGATGGTTATATCTCCACTAAACCTAATATTAAACCTGTGTTCCCCTTTAAGGAAAGGGGTTTAGTTAAAAGCGATATTATTCGGTTATTAGAAGATAGTGGAATTGGACTCCCTGACTATTATCGGTGGCGCAGTCGTTCTGGGTGTTTTTTCTGTTTTTTCCAACGCAAGTATGAGTGGGTAATGTTAGCGCAGGAACATCCTGATTTATTTCAAAAGGCTATTGACTATGAATCAAATCATACTGATGGACGTACCTATACATGGACAGATGGGGAAAGCTTATTGCAACTTTTGAAACGCAAAGATGAAATTATTGCTCAACATAAGAAGTCAATGGCTAAAGAAAAAAAAGCTGCACCTAATCGACCTCTTGCGGAGGCCCTTGCAGAAGTACTGGATGAAGAAGATGATTCTTTGCCTTGTTTAATGTGTCATTTATAGCCTTTATGGGTACTCTAAGTTAAGTAGAGTAAAAATTTAACCTTGCCTAAGAGCTATCTGCTCTATCTACCAAGAAAATCTAATGCCTAAACTACAATTAAGCTTCCACGGTACATTTGCCCTAAAAAAGGAAGATTTACTCAAAATTCTTCAGGCTTGCACTGAAGAGAAAGGCTTGGATGACACCAAAGAAAGGTTAATGGAACGAACAGGTTTGGGTAATCAGAAAGTAACTCCAATGAAAAGTTGGGCAGTTCGATCTGGTTTAGTTAGTAACAATTATTTAAGTGCTGAAGGAAAAGTAGTTTTAGATAAGGATCTTTACCTCGAATCACTCATTACAGATTGGTTAATGCACTTCTATTTAAGTTTTGGAGACAAAGGACTGGCTAAACCACCTGATAATCCAGCAGAATGGGGGGGTTGGTCTTATTTTATATATGTTTTCCTGTCGCAATACAACACTTTTACAATTGATGAATTGCAGCATTATAGCGCGTTGACTTTTGAGCAAGAAAATCTTAAAAATATCTTCAAAAATTTCAAAATTGTTTTACGAGCTTATACAGAACATCAAGCTTTAGCGTCTTGCAAATTTTTAGTTTTAGAAGAAAACCAGTATAGCGTTGGATATAGCAGTTTACCAAATCCTTACTTAGTCGCATATTTCTTAGCAAAATTATGGGAACGTGACTTCAAGGGTGAAGGTTCGGTTCTAACTGAATGCATTTTGAACCACAAAATGGGGCTTGCTCCTCTACTGGGTATCAAAGCTGAAGTTTTACAGGAACAACTCAATTCCTTGGAAGCCTACGGAATTATCGAACAACGACGAACAGTACCTCCCTTCCAGATTATCCCTCGCTGGGATGACCCACTTGCATTGTTGGAGAAAGCGTATGAGTGCGATCGCTAATATCTCCCTACGAAATGCAAGACCTGATGATAAAGTTCATTTACTGCTGTGGGATACACCCAATGAAAACGAACTTGTACGCATAACGCTGCGTGACAATGCTCTTAGAGTCAACTACCGAGAAAATTTGCTGAAAAGGATACATGCAGATGAAAGCTTTCTTGCTCTCCATCATGACTTAGATCGGGAGCTAGAAGCAATTAAGTCAATGTGTTGTGGGATTAATCAGCAGGTTGTTTTACTGGAAAACTTAGACTGTTTGATCACTTACTTGCAAGTTCAATCTCGCAGCCACATTACGTTATTCTGGAACAACTTAGAAAAAACTCGCAAGTTAGAAAAAATTTTGTGGATTCTGCTTCCACATCAACTAGCACCAAAAAACTGGACTGAAGAGCGGATTCTACTTGTTTTATCAGAATAATTTTTACCTCATATCAATTTTTATCTTAAATTATTCGTTTAATTAAAATTCTATGCATCTCAGCCAACTTGTCGAAATTAATGAAAAGGGTAGCATCCACAATTCTGTTTACTTTGGTCTAATGGATAACCCAGAGAGTAATTTATGCCTCTGTGAAGAATTTATTTTCAACTACGATCAGAAAAAGCCTGAATTATCGACAGTTGGTATTTTAGACGCGCTACGGCGCAGCTATCATAGTCCAAATGAACCAAATATTCACCTAATGATTCAAGACTATGGCAAGGGGAAGTCACATTTTGCCGTTGTCATAGCTAACTATTTTAAAAATTCTTTTAACAGTCCTGAAGTGCAAGGGATTTTGCACCAAGTGGAGATAGCGACATTTAACAAAAATAAAGCAATTGAACAAGGATTAAAACTACATAAACAAAATCAACACCATAACCATTTAATTATTTGCTTGAGTGGTGATAGAGGTGGTGATATAAAAAAGCAGTTTCTTCAAACCCTTGTTAAAAGTTTGGTAGCAGAAGGTATTTTAAACTCTCTGGCGCAAAATACCTGTAGTGAACCACTACACTATTTGGAAAGTTTGGATGAAAAAGATAGAGCAAAAGCTGAACAATACTTGCGAAGTATTAACTACTCTGATGGGGATTTAAATAGCATTATCCGCCAACTGCGCCATAATAACCCTAGTATTATTTCTACTGTAAAAGAACTTGCTTATCACATTACAGGATTTACTCCGGATTTCTCTGCAAACATAGATATCGAAGTAATTCTTCAAGATATACTAACGAATTACTGCACCGGAGAAAATAAAAAATTTCAAGGTGTTTTAGTTCTTTTTGATGAATTAAATTATTACCTACAATCTTGGTCATTTGATCAAATTGGTGCTGGGGGAACAGCACTACAAAATATTACTAATATCTGTGAAAATTATAAAGGTAAAATTGCTCTGATTAGTTTTGCACAATTTCATCCCTCTAGAGCTATCGGAATTTCTTCTAATACAATTCAAAGCTATCAAAAAATTGCTACTCGCCTTGCACCGAAAGATAGCACATATGATAATCCAGCTTCCAGCTTAGAATTAGTGCTGAATAATCTACTAATTCAAAAAGAGAACTCTATTGATTGGGGAGAATTTCATCCACGTTGGTTTGACTCTTTAGTTCGTGAAGCTAGAACAGCTTACGAAGAAAGAATTAAAATTTACCGAGAGCAAGGCTGGACTCAAGAGGAATTTTACCGTCGTCTTGGTAAAGGTTGTTTTCCTCTTCACCCACTTACAGCATATCTTTTATGTAATCTAGACTTTACCCAAGATCGAACTGCAATTCAGTTTATCAAGGGCTACGTTAAAAAATTTATTCAAGATGAGTCTGTCGAGAAACTAGGTCAACTCAACTACATTTATC
>JBGTMK010000398.1:0-2478 GCA_041743605.1 Nostoc sp. | reverse complement strand
TTTATTGAGTAGTTATACTTATTTTTTGTTCCAGATGTTTTTTTAGCCATTGCCTCTGTCGGAAAACTAGTTACTTTGTACTATATTGTGAATTCCAAAATCGGGGTTAATACTCTATTTTTTTCAAAATGAGAATTGCTGTCATCTCCAAGTTGTTATTACAAAGAGCTTCTTCATATAAAAGGTACAAATCAGTTACTTCAGCTACAACAGTAGGGTCATTTATTATGGGCATTGTTATTACCAATTTGGGTGATATGGCTTGATTATGCACTCTTATGCCAGGATAGCGGAATTCCCCACCTTCAACTTTTAGTAGGGTAGGGATAGGAAACGGAAAGCAATGAAACGAACTCCGACCAATATCAACCGCTTTCAATACTTGTCGGGTTTTGGGGTAAAGGGAAAGAAAAAACCTTTACCCCCAGTAAAATAGACCCTGGGGAATCTTTTTATTTACTCTGCATTGATGTAGTCGCATGGATCTAAGTAATCCGGCGAAAATCCATCTGCATCGCTATGGTAAATTGGCTCCACATAATCCAGTACAGATTCATCGGCAATAATCTCTGTCCTTGTGCTAAGTGACGTAATTTGAGTGTCCATTTCTGGAATATCAATTCCTAACCGTTCGCATATTTCTCTTATTTTTAGGTATTGAGGATGTATTTGCTCATCAATATAAGAATGATGTCCATACTCCTCTGATTCCCAAGAACTAACAATTATTTTCGCCATATTCACTCATTATTTTAATTTTCAACGATAAAAAACTACCACAAAACTACTATTAAATAAGCTTTGTGGTAATTCGTTTACAAATGTCGCCAGAAGTTTTTACTGATAGTCTTAAGACTGACTACCTTGGGTTCTGCTGTTGCTTCTGGAGTATGACCACCAGCCACCGCAACAGCAATTGGTGCAGGTGTCGTTAACAAAGAATTGAGTAATTCTCGCTGATGATCCACATCAGCATGAGTTCGGTATATTGTGTAGGGATTAATTTGCATCCCCAACGGCGTGGGTACGATTTTTAAGTATTGATTAAGGAGTTGAATGTAATGCTGATCAAAATTCCGATGAATCACATAAGATCGTATTGCATTAAGCAATCCAATAGCTCTCTCAATTTCGTAAACATCACAGGTATCTATTTCTGGCTGACTTTCGCGGTAGCCTTTACCTTTTTTCTCGGCTACCAGATTGTTAAATTTACTAACCGCCCTCTGATGATTGCCTAATGTGTGAACTTTGGTTTGCGCTTGATAACCAACTCGCCCCCACTGGACTGTCAAATTCCCATCTTCGACAATGGCCGCCCAGAATTTATTGCTGTTTCGGATAGCATCAACAAAGACTAAATAGATTTCCATGTTTTTAACCCAGTCAACTCGCTAACTTCTGGGCATTGCCCCATCTAATTTGATGTTGTAGTGCTTCAAGTAGGGTTTCAGCTTCCAGAGTTGTTAGCCCATTTAAAACAGAGCAGACATCCTCAAACAAGTTTTTATACAATGGATATGAAACTAATAAGCCCAGATTAGACAAGGCATCCTCAAGTGCCTCAGCAACAGTATGCTTAGTAGAACTGTCTTTTTCTAACGTAAAAATGTAAGTTACTAATGCCATTCGGAGCATAAGCTTAGTTTCTCTGTCCAACTTCTCTAAATACACACCATATTTATCAACCAGTTGGTCAATAGTTGGAGTCTGCCCGTAATAAGTAACTAAGTCTGTCGTCATGTTTATTCGCCTTATTAAGTATGTTAATTGATTGCTCTCAATTACTAAAAAAAAGAGTGATTGCCCCCATAGAATCAGGAGACAATCGCCCTCAAGAAGGGTAAGGGGAAAAGGGGAAGGGGGAAAGAGGGTTTTCTTTACTCCTTTCCCCTTTCCCCTTTCCCCTTTCCCCAAGATTATTTCTCAGTTCATATTCCGAAACTTAGCAGCACGCAAAGACTGAGTTTTCGCTGCAACCACAGGACTACTAGCTCGTCGTGCGGTAGCCGCCCATGCCTGCATTCGCTCGACTGCCTGAGCATCCTGAATGGCAAGCGGGGTAATCGTTTGACGACAGGCTTCGAGGTCAGCAAGTGTTACCTGCTGCGGTCTATCCTCATCGAATGCCAGTAGAGCAGCTTCCGAAGCAAGGGTTTCCAATTCTGCGCCGGAGAATTTCGCGGTCGAAGCTGCGATCGCTTCGAGATATTCGGATTCCAGGTGAATGCCAAAACGTTGTAGATGAATCCCCAGAATCTGTACACGCTCCGGTTCTGTGGGCAAGTCAACAAAGAAATTTTCATCGAAGCGGCCTTTCCGTTTTAGCTCACTTGGCAGTGCAGAGGGGTCATTGCAAGTTGCCACGACAAACACACCACACTGAGATTCCGACATAAACGTGAGGATATTACCCAGAATCCTCTGTGAGACTCCACTCGTGTCACCAGTCCCCGAAAGAGCTTTTTCTATTTCGTC
>JBGTMK010000397.1:0-8403 GCA_041743605.1 Nostoc sp. | reverse complement strand
TGAAAATCAAGCAGATATTAAAGATGCTGAATTAGATGCAGTTCCATTTAATCTTAAAGCTAGGAATAACCAACCAATTTGGGTAGATATATTTGTACCCCGCGACACTCAAGCTGGTGAATATAATGGCAATTTTACTGTTACCAGCGACCAAGGAAACGTTACAGGAAAAATTCACTTAAAAGTTTGGAATTTTGAGTTACCGATAAAACCATCGCTTAATTCTGAGTTCACTTTTTATGAACATAAAGATAAAAGCGACATGGTAGAACTTCTCAAACATAAGTTAATGCCTGACGCGCATTTTGATCCAGCAGATGAACCAGAATTAATGGAGCAATGGGGACTCCGTTCTCGAAGTCTTCCTTTTTGGAGCGGGGCTAATGTTAGTACTTGCAAAATGTCTCCAGCCCCTTCTCTTAAGAAGATTAAAACTACTGCTGCTAAACATGAATCTAGTCTATTTCTCTACACTAGATATGCCGATGAAATTGATAATTGTCCAAATCTGATTAAACCAGTAAAGGAATGGGCACGAAATTTTCACCAAGCTGGAATCGCAACAGCCTTAGCCATGACTCCTACACCAGCGCTTTATGATGATGGTTCTGGAACTGGACGTTCTGCTGTGGACATCTGGGTAGTATTGCCAGAATCTTATGATGAAGCTCCAAAACAAATATCTGAGGTTCTGCAAAAAGGAGACAAAGTTTGGTCTTACAACGCTTTGGTACAGGATAGCTACTCGCCTAAATGGCAGATAGATTTTGAACCGATAAACTACAGAATTCACCCAGGCTTCATTAGCCAAAGCCTGGGACTGACAGGGATTTTATACTGGCGAGTTGACCTATGGACAAAAGATCCGTGGAACGACATTCAAACTTATTCCCAAGAGAAAGACTATTATCCTGGCGAAGGAATGTTGTTTTATCCTGGTAAACAGGTAGGTTTGACAGGAGTTGTCCCTTCTATGAGACTCAAGTGGCTCAGGGAAGGGGTAGAAGATTACGAATATCTCGAAATCCTCAAAAATAGCAATCGCCACAAGTGGGGACTTCGATTAGCTCGGCGTGTCGGTATGGACTGGAAAAACTGGACGCGGGATACAAATCTGCTGGAATCAATCCGGCGACAGTTGGGTGAGGAAATAGAGAAACTCTCTTCTCAATAAGCATCTTGAAATTAAGATTGAGCAAAAAGCCACTTGTACTTAGGTGGCTTTTTCGCTGCGTAGCAGGTACTACTAGTGGGGGTAAATCAGTTCGTAGTAAGGACTTTAGTCCTGGATTTTTAAGCACTGAAGTGCTTACTACAAACTCAGCAAAATTAATGACGGTTAGAGAGACGCGATAAATCGCCGTCTCTACAGGAAATTTATCCATCAATGATTACTAGTTTCAGCATTGTATATGTCAGTTCGCCTTTTCATTTAAAATAGAATACTGATAAAAACCACTACTTATGCTTCCAATGACTGAAATTTAGATGTTTTATTACTTATCTAAGTAAAATATATTTTTGTATCAAAACGCACCTTAATACCCACTAATATCTAGGCTCTAGATATGGTATTGCGACTAACAGCCAAACCAACTTTTAGTTTTAAAAGGAATTCAAAAGATGAACCCATCGGAAGAGTACAGCCATAATAATTCCTTGGAAGTAGAAAAATGGGGATCTAATTCAGAAATAAATAAGCAGCATTTGAGCAGTAATTATATTAGCGAAAATAGCAACTTAGATAAAGTTAGAGAAATTCTTTTTGGTAATCAAACGCGAGATACTGAAAAAAGGTTTACCCGCTTAGAAGAACGTCTAATTAAAGAATTGGGCAATGTCCGAGATGAAACAAGAAAACGTCTAGATGCCTTAGAAAATTATATCAAACAAGAAGTTGATTCTTTAACAGAACGGCTAAAAAATGAGCAGGGAGAACGTGATGGTCAGGTGAAAGCTGTTGTTGAAGAAAGTAAAAATATAATTATATCTTTGGAAAACAAGATTAATCAATTTGATCAACAAACTACTAATAGTCAACGCGAGTTACGTGAGCAGATTCTCAATCAATCTAAAAGCTTACAAGATGATATCCAGCAGAAATCTCAGGAAATCCTAGCTTTATTAGAAAGGGAAGCTCAAGAGCTTCGTAGAGACAAAACTGATCGCTCCAATCTTGCTGCTATGTTTACAGAGTTAGCCATTCGACTGAATGCAGAAAACAAGTCTTGAAGTAAGCCGGCGCAATTAAAGCTAACTGGTGGGGGTTGTCATTTGTCCTACTCTGCGGGAACGTCTATGTCATTGGTCATTGATAAGGGTTTTAAGCCTAAGTAAGTGGGCAAGAATAAATCAAACTATATTAAGTAATGTAAAATTCAATTGAATTAGCTCGTAGTAAGGGCTTTAGCCCTTAAGAGAGGACTAAAGTCCCCACTACAAACCTTTAATTATTTACGCCCACTTACTTATTTACGTTTTATAACATTTTAAACATCCTCTAAGAGTTGATTCTTGATCCATCAATACATCTCTCCTGTTTACAACAGAATGCTATTTCAGATAAATTGTGAATTGGGGGATTTTGGTAATGAGTGACTATTCGACAAATCCAATACCGAAAGCATCCTCTGAAGCTTTGAATAGCAACAGCCAAACCTCCGAAATCAATGATGAACTAACTCTACTCCGCAGTTTGCTTCTGGATATTGAGCCAACTAAACTTAAAAAACTTTATGAGCGATTAGATAACCCTCAAATTCAACCAGAAGATATTAGCCAGATGCTTCCTGAAGCTGTTATCCTGCGGTCAAAGCAAGATAAACAACTTGGACAAGTAATGGTGTCAACTGTGGAAGACGCTATTGAAGTTTCTGTTAAACAAGACCACAATGTGCTTGCAGATGCTTTGTTTCCAGTGATTGGGCCAGCCACTCGCAAGGCGATTTCCACGGCTCTTGAGGAAATGATGCAATCGATGAATCAAACCCTGGAACATAGCTTATCTCCACAGAGTTTTCAGTGGAGACTAGAAGCAAAACGCACAGGAAAATCTTTTGCGGAAATTGTGCTGTTACGGACGTTAGTTTATCGAGTAGAACAAATATTTCTGATTCATAAAAACTCTGGATTATTGCTTCAACATTTAGTAACAACGCAGGTAGCAGTTCAAGATCCCGATTTAGTGGCTGCTATGTTGACAGCCATTCAAGATTTTGTCCAAGATTCGTTCAGTATTCAAAAAGGAGATGGGATAAAGAGTTTACGCTTTGGAGAACTCACTATTTGGATTGAAGAGGGGCCGCAAGCATTAGTAGCAGCCATGATTCGGGGAAATCCTCCCCAAGAATTAAGGTTAGTTTTGCGAGAAGCAATAGAAAAAATTCACCTGAAGCTCAGTAGAGAAATTAAAAATTTTACAGGGGAGACAGAAGCATTTCAGCTAAGTAAGCCTTATTTAGAAGCTTGTCTGGTAATTCAGTATAAATCTGCGGCTAAACAAAATTATACCTATGCCTGGGCTTTCTTGGGTGCGATCGCGATCGCTTGCGGAATTTGGGGCTTTTTTACAATTAGAGAGCAACTCCGTTGGCAAGCCTATCTCCAAAAACTCAACTCTCAACCAGGAATTGTTGTAATAAACTCCCAGAAAGGTTTTGGAAAATACTTTATTTCGGGAATGCGCGATCCTTTAGCAGTAGATCCCAATACATTGATACAACAAACAAATATTAATCCCAAAATGGTAAGTAGCCAATGGCAACCTTATCTTTCTTTAGAGCCGCAATTCATTACCAAAAGAGTTGAACAATTGTTAAGTCCACCGCAAACTGTATCACTACAAGTTGATAATAATGGTGTTCTTATTGCTACTGGTTATGCCCCTCGCAAATGGATTTTAGAAGCACGCAAATTATGGTATTTTATTCCTGGCATCACCAAATTACAAGACAAAAATCTTGTGGACATAGAACTGAGACAATTAGAATCATACAAAAAACAAATAGAACAACAAATACTATTTTTTTCAGAAGGGACAACTGAGTTGATGCCTGGTGAAGCTGACAAATTACCTAATTTATTTATATCCATCCGCAAATGTTTAGATATTGCTAAGTATCTGGGTAAAAATGCACAGATTCAAATAATTGGACATACCAATAGCACCGGAACAGAAGGACAAAATAAGCTACTCAGTCAAGCCCGTGCCAATAAAATTATATCTTATTTAAAATCTCAAGGAATTAAGATAAACCAATTTAAAGCCATAGGGGTAAGTTATAGCCTACCTTTACAGCCAGAAGTAACACCAGAATCTAAAAAAGTTAATCGGAGAGTATCATTCAAGGTATTCATAGCTAATACCTCTAAATAAAGTTAGATCAATTTATGATTATCCAGAAAAAAATTTGTATGATCGGTGCATTTGCTACAGGTAAAACTAGTTTAGTAGCGAGGTTAGTCAACAGTATTTTTTCAGAAAAATATCATACTACAGTGGGTGTAAAAATTGATAAAAAAACTATAGATATTCAAGACAACAAAATAAATCTTATTCTTTGGGATATTTATGGAGAAGACGAATTCCAAAAATTACAAATGTCTTATTTACGGGGTTCTGCTGGTTATTTATTAGTCGTAGATGGTACAAGGCATAATACTTTAGAACAAGCTTTTGATTTACAAATAAAAGTAGAAGATACGATTGGGCAAGTTCCTTTTATTTTGGTTATGAACAAATGGGATATAACGGATGAATGGGAAATTGAATCTACTGAAATAGATGATGTTATACAAAAGGGTTGGACTGTGATTAAAACCAGTGCTAAAAGTGGTATCGGTGTAGAAGAAGCTTTTCAAACTCTTACTAAAAAAATATTGGATTGCTAAATGCTAGATATTTCTGTTTTTGTGATTACCTATATTCTAAATTTTGTAGTAGCAGAGTCTTCTCTTGCCTATCTGTTGGTTAATAAAGATGGCAGCCTTATAAGTTGGGGTGGGAAGTTAGCAGAATATGGAATTACTAATCTCCGTAAAGGAGAAAATGCAAAAGAGCAAGTTATTTTTCTGGAAGGACTACTACCACTAGACAATGCCTCCCTATTTATACCATTTGTCCAAACAGAGCATGGCAGTTGTGTAGATGTTCATATATTACCAACAAAGGAAGTAGATTGGGTATTGATGTTAGATAGCAGCTGTGATAGAAATTACCTTTTTCCTATTCAACAAAAAGCTAATGATTTCAGACTATTACAGGAAAAATTAAATAGAAATTTAAATTAGTAACCTAGAATCAAAATTAATTGAGCGTAGCAGATTGAACCCATGAATACATCTATCACAAATGATATGCTCACTGCTTTAGATATTCTAGCGTTAGAGCAAATTAATGAAGGGCTATTTAAAATAATTGGTAATTTACCTGATTGGTACAATCAATTTTCTTGTAAAGAATTAGCATCAGGGATAAATATATCAATACCGCAGGAAGAGTTTTCTTTTTTAAAGAATTTTTTAATTGATGCTGAAGAATTTTGGATTAACAATAATAATGTTAAAAAACTGAGTTCAGGTTTATGGACTGAAATAGATGCCACTGGGCAAGAATATCATTTAAAAGCTTATGCAGTTTTTGTCGATAAGAGAAAATTTTTATTAATTGAGGCTTTAGAAGATTCTTATAAAGAACAGCAGTATATTCTACAAAAAGCTAGAGAATATAAGTTAATTTATCAGCAATTACTCAAAGATAATCAAAAAAAAGATGTTTTAGTCCATTGTCTTATACATGATATAGCAGTGGAGCTAAGTGCTATAAATTGCTGTTTTGCACTCCTGGAATTTGAGAATTTAACACCTAAAGGAAAAGAGTATTTAGAAACTGGTATCAAACAATGTCTCAAGCAAGAGATGCTAATTAAGGATACTTTAGACGCTTTTTCCAATGAAGTACTATTACCAGAAAATTCTCTTATTGGTATTGAAGAAGCACCCAATATATTAACTTCTATCCAAGAGGTAATTGAGTTTTTAAAGCCTAATTTTGCCCTTAATCATATACAATTACAGTTTTCCAACAATATTGATAAGACAATAGACTGGACAGTTATTGGAGATCAATCTCGTTTAGATAGAGTGATTTCTAATCTAGTAGAAAATGCTTATCGTTACAGTGTAACAGGTTCTACTGTGACTATTGGTCTAGAATTAGATGGGGAATATGTTTTAGTTACTATAGATGATCAGGGTTTGGGTGTACCGCCGGAAATGGTAAAAAACTTATTTCAAAAGTTCTCCCAAGGTAAAGATAAATCAGGGAGAGCGGGTTTAGGTCTTTATTTTTGTAGAATCACACTCGAACGCTGGGGAGGTATAATTGGTTATTTACCTCGTCCCGAAGGTGGTTCTAGATTTTGGTTCCGCTTGCCAAGACTAGCATCAAAGTAAGAATAACTACAGGTAGACAATTAAATAGATGCGGTTATGTCTTTTTATTTATAGAAGCTGCGCCAAGTTGGCATTACTCAAATAAAAAAGTGCTACAAAATTGAAGCAGAAGAGGATTCTTGTATTAACTATCCTCACATTTCAAAGTTAACAAACCAGACTTATCTGAATTATCAAATAATTGTCATTTATCAAAATGACAATTTTCAAACTTCGTATATTTAACTATACTCCTGTTAAGACATGAGCAACCGCATTGCTATTATTGGTCTTGGCTACGTTGGTCTACCTGTTGCCCTAGCGTTTGCCAAAAAATTTCCCTACACTATTGGATTTGATATCAATTTAGAGAAAGTTAAAAGTTTAAAACAAGGCTGCGATCGCACGGGTCAAATCTCTACCAATGAGTTAATAAATTCTAGCCTAATCATCACTTCAGACCTCTATGACTTGGTAGATACAAACTTTTTTGTGATTGCCGTCCCAACCCCAGTTGACCGCAACCATAATCCTGACCTCAGCTTGCTGATTAAAGCCTCTGAACTCGTTGCGAAAGTGCTACAACCTGGTGCGATCGTAGTGTACGAATCGACGGTCTATCCAGGGGTTACAGAGGATATCTGCGGAGCAACTTTGGCCAAAGTATCAGGCTTACAAATGGGTGTTGATTTCAAGCTGGGCTATTCTCCAGAACGGATTAATCCGGGTGACAAGGCTCATACTCTGGAAAAGATTGTCAAAGTGGTAGCTGGGGAAGATGCCGAAACTTTGGAACGAGTTGCAAATGTCTACACAGCCATTATTGATGCCGGTGTATATCGCACCTCTTCAATTAAAGTCGCTGAGGCTGCCAAAGTCATTGAGAATACTCAGCGAGACTTGAATATTGCTTTGATGAACGAACTGGCGTTAATATGCGATCGCATCGGTATCCGCACTCACGATGTTTTAGCAGCTGCAAACACCAAATGGAACTTTTTGCCATTCACCCCAGGACTTGTTGGTGGTCACTGCATTGGGGTTGACCCCTACTATCTAACTACCAAGGCAGAAGAACTGGGATACCACCCCGAAGTCATCCTAGCCGGCCGTCGGATTAACGACAGTATGGGTACTTACCTAGGTCAGCGTTTTATCAAACTCTTAGTTGAAGCTAACCTGTCGATTAAAGAAGCACGGGTAGGAATTCTCGGTCTTACCTTTAAAGAAAATGTACCCGACATCCGCAATAGTCGTATACCGGATATGGTGGCAGAATTGCAGCAATTCGGTATTGAACCACTCTTACACGATCCTCTGGTAGATCCTGATGAAGCATACCAAGAATATGGGATTGATTTAGTTGATTGGCATCACATATCTGATTTAGATGGGGTAATATTTGCAGTCAGCCATCAAGCTTACTTAGATATGCCTTGCGAACAACTTTTCAACTGTTTGCGTCCAGGTGGAGTGCTAATGGATATCAAGTCTATTTTGAGTCAGACTACACTACCACCTCATATTCATTACTGGAGCTTATAAGTAGGTAGACATAATTAAATAATTCGTAATTCAGTTTTGCATTAGCGAGTCCGCGAGTGTCTGGGGATTTGAACCCCACCGCAAAACTTTCTGCCTTTAGAGCCAGGGGACTTAAACCCCCAAACTTAGTTAAACATAAAATCCTAGTTCGTAGTGAGCGATTTATCGCTTCTTCAGGACTAAAGTCCTTACTACAAACTTTAATTTATTTACGCCTAGCTACTTAGGGAAAACATCATGGTCAAGGTTTTAGTCACTGGCGCTGCTGGTTTTATTGGTTTTCATCTCAGTCAACGTTTATTAACCAGAGGTGATGAGGTTGTTGGTCTAGATAACCTAAATGATTACTACGATGTCCTACTTAAAAAAGACCGTTTAGCTCAACTAGAAGAAAACCCAAATTTTAGTTTTTATAGACTGGATTTG
>JBGTMK010000396.1:0-1529 GCA_041743605.1 Nostoc sp. | reverse complement strand
TGAATATGGGTCATGGCTCGATATAGTAATTAATTGTTTTGGCTACGCCAAAAAGCATTAATTACTATATCTCTCCACTCCCGCGCATTCATCCCACACTCCTAAGAGTGAGTGTGGGGCTTCTGCTGATCTAGCTAAATTCGCCTCATAAATTGCTAATAACTTCTGTGCCTCGGTATAACCCGCCACGTCTGTTGAAGAAATCTCTTTAAGCCGCTCAATTGCCTCCATCCACAAATTTTCTATCTGTCGCCATTCAGTTACACTGTGCGGCGGATTTTGACCAGTTTTGGCAGCTTGCCAAGAAAATTGCCGCGCTGCGGTGATTAATGCACTGATGCGATCGTTTCCCGCTGCCAATCCAACAACTTCCTGAAACTCACGTTTATAATTATCTAGTTGATTTTGTACAGTTTTTCCTGCCAAAGTTTCACCAGGAATCTGCTCGAATTGATTCAGCGCCGTTTGCCAAGCAGCTGTTGCAGTCTGTTTATCAATTACTGTTGTAGCCCGTTCATATTGCTGTTTTGCATTTAAGAAGGTCTGCATATTATCGGTAAGCAAGGACTGAGCATTCTTTTCTTGAAAAACCTGAGCTTGTAGCTGCCCAACTTTACTCCGAAATGCATTAAAACCGTAGATGCTAAAGCGCGAGTCATACCACCAATATCTGTATTGTGACCAATCATTGACAAAGGAAGTTGGTAACTGATCTAGATGTTGTTGTGTTTCTTGTAGCTTTTGTTCTCCCAAAGCCAAATCAGCGGGACTAGTAGCTTTTTCAATCAATCGTTCAGCTTGCTCAACTGATACCAACGCTTGGCGATAGTGATTATCCATGCTGATGTAGCTGGGTAGCAACAAAAAAGGTGCATGGAGCATCACTGGACGGCGAATCACCGCGTAAGGCTGATTCGCCACCCAAATTACACCAGAGGGAATGCCTATAAGTATTGCTATCCAAATAAGTTTGCTACCTATACCCCGCTTGGCTTTGCTATGCGTTTGCTGAGGGGATATTTTGAGAACCCGCCTCTCTAACTCCATTTCATGCTCTAATTTAGCTAGGTTTTTAGGGGTTGATGGTGTTGCAGATTGTTGGCTAGGGACAGATGGATCTATCCCAGAAATATTTGGAGAATTTTTACGCAAAAGATTCCAGTTTATTTTGTTTAAAAAAGCCATAAGTATAATCAAAACTGTGTTAATTATTCCCAAAAAACGCAGAAAATACATACAGAAAGTAAATAAGCCTCAATAATTTAAAACTTGTAGTAAGGACTTTAGTCCTGATAAAATTTTCTCTAAACGAAGAGTCTCTCACTACAAAATAAGATTTGATTGTATGTTTCATCATGCTCTAAATTACGATGCTATCTGAAGATTAAATAACTCTTAAATCGTGTAAAAGGGTACTCTTACATCTTGCTTAAATCTGATATCTTCCTGAAAACAGCTTTATTGTTATCAGCTAGATTAATGAGTCGAATTAATGGATTTGTAGGGCGACGTGATTTTTTAAAATTTGC
>JBGTMK010000395.1:0-2765 GCA_041743605.1 Nostoc sp. | reverse complement strand
GGAATTTGGGAATCTTTACCCAACTTTTCCAGAACAGTCGCTTCTCTTTCAAAGAACTCCACAATCCGAGGATCAGTATGTTCAGGACGCAATTGCTTGACAACACATAACGGTTGACTGGGTTGTAGACAATCCTTTGCTAGAAAGGTCATCGCAAAGCCACCGCCACCCAATTCCCGAATAATTTCGTAGCGTCCAACCAGTATGACCACAACAATCTTAGAATCCTGGAATTCAGATAAATTTTAGCAGTTACTAACTGCATTTGACAAATGAACGATGAGTCGGTTATTTCATCTGCTAGTAGGCCACGGCGGAAATAGAGCAACCATTTAAAATCCCTAAAAAGCCTATTCCATAATAATTTTGACTTTTGAATGCGTGACTTCCGCCTTGCGGTACTAGTACGTCCGTTAGCAACAGCCGAAACTCCAGGGGCATTTCTATTTGGGCTACGAGTGATGGCAGCAGATGGAACAGTATTAGACGTACCAGATACTCCAGCAAATGCCAAAGTCTTTGGATATCCCGGAAGCCCAAAAGGAACAAGAGCAGCATTTCCCAAAATTCGACTGGTGTTATTAGTTGAAGCAGGGACACACTTAATAGTAGATGCCTTGATGTGTCCTTATCGCATTGGAGAGCGAGTCAGGGTAAATAAACTGCTGCGTTCGGTAACATCAGGGATGTTATTGATGTGGGATAGAGGATTGCATTCTTACAAAATGGTGCAAGTTCGCCTCTCCCTGAAAAACTAATTCTTTTGTACTACATTTTGAATTTTAAAATGGGGGTTAATATCCTATTTATTTCAAAATGAGAATTGCTGTCTTGCTCTCGTCTTATGCGCCTGATTTGTCCGGTGCTGGGTGTGCGCTGTAGTTTCTCTCTACTGCCTGCGAAAACCTCTACCCTTCGTCTGCTTCCCAATCATCGTCTTCCTCTTCTTCCCAGTTGTCAGATTCAATATCATCCCTTGCAATATCTCGTCTGCACTGATGCAACAGTTCTAAAAGTTCTCTTAGTAGTTCTATATCAGCAGGTAAAGTTCGCCCAATTAAGAGTGCTGTATTAGTTGCCTTAACAAGCTGGTTGAGGTTATTTCCGATTTGTCCTAATTCCCAATATGTTTGCAAGCTAATTTTACTTAGTCGTTTTGGTAATGGACGCATCAACGCATTACGTCTCATCAGTTCACTCGCTGACATCCCCGCGTCAAGTGATTTAATACGAAGCATATCCAGTTCGATGTCACTTAACCTCACTGGAAAAATATGCTTTCGGATTAGAGCTTTTGACTGCTTGCGATTCGCCATAAATTGAGAAGATATCGGGACGTTGCGAGGGGGGTTTTTTAAGGGGGGTTGACCCACTTGAACCAGTCTGCCGTGAGAGCGCAGCGAGACAAAGCGTAAGCTTTGAGGCATGGCTGGCTTCTAGCCCAAATACGGGGGTAGTTGATGTGTCGGGTGCTACGTATGTACGGAGGGCACAGCAGGGGGCTGAAGGCGGGAATACAAAGGCGTAGCCGTGATGCTGACCATCCTACAACTTACAGGAGAGGATAGCAACGGCGTAGCCGGAATTTGAATCAAATCAAACAGGAGATAAATTCTGGTTCGGCGTAGCTACCATAGAGGAGATAAAAACAGCGTAGCTGCTATATGAAAATTCTCTGATTCAGCGAAGCTAGCGCACAAAATAATAGTTCGGTGTAGCTGTAATACGAAACAATAATTCAGCGTAGCTATAATAGCCAGATTTTTTAGCATTAGCTTGAATAAGACTACCAGCGAAGCTGCCACACTAAAAAATATAAGGCGTAGCCGTAATATGAAGAGGTAATTCGGCGTAGCCGCAATAGTCAATTTTTTTGAGGATTTTGAATCAGATTTTTTCAAATAGCTGATAATTATCAGTTAATCGGTATTCATGAGATAACCATGAGTGAGCATCAGAATTCAGAAGTGATTACGAGAAGATTGATGAAGCCATCAAAGCACTTAAGAAGCAGAAGCCGAAAGAGCGAGAGTCTGTATCGGACAGAGAGTCCATCAGGAAAATGAGACGGTACATTGAAAAACTGACCTCTGATAAGTATGGCTATAGTTATGATGAAGTGTCAGAGATGCTGAAAGGGCTGGGCATAAATTTGAGTGGCAGCAGAATCAAATATTTATTGGGTGAGTTGAAGAAAAGTACTCGTAGCCGTCAAAAGACAGAGCCAAGTGAAGACAAAAATTCGCCATCAAATTTGGTTACTGAAAATCAGCCAACAGTTCAAGCCAACAGTGAGGCATTAGAATCACCTGTAAAAAGTACAAAGGGCAAGAGCAAAAAACAACTAAAAGCAGTGCAGGAGCAATCGGATTCAGAGCCACAGAGCTAACCAAACAGATCAGCTTTTGTACCCTGAGTAACAGGCGAACCGAAAACCGGGATAAGCTTGAAAGTCTCATTAGATAAGGATTTTATCCAGAACTAAGGTCATTGACACTCTGTTTATCATCGAGTCACTACTCAACGAGAAAATAAGGGTTTAAGCTTTGAAATATGTTTGTATTGCAGGTGTCATGTCTCTTAACCCGGTTTTCTGCGCGGATGCTACTCATACCCCTAATTCACAAGTATCGGGATGAGTTAATTAAATTTTTGATAACCTCTAATTAACTTTGAAAGTATAAATTAAATAACCAGAGAGCCTAAGGTAGAGAAACACTGTCAAATGGTCAAAACCACCAACATTATAAATAACATTAAAACCT
>JBGTMK010000394.1:0-4038 GCA_041743605.1 Nostoc sp. | reverse complement strand
CACCCCTGAACGGGATGTTGATAAGCCCTTCCTAATGGCTGTAGAAGACGTATTCTCCATCACAGGTCGTGGTACTGTCGCCACCGGTCGGATTGAACGGGGTATAGTTAAAGTTGGCGATAACGTTGAACTAGTGGGTATCAGAGATACTCGCGCCACTACCGTTACTGGTATTGAAATGTTCAAGAAGAGTCTTGAGCAAGGTATGGCTGGAGATAACGCTGGCGTATTACTCCGGGGTATCCAAAAGGCTGATATTGAACGGGGTATGGTAATCGCCAAACCAGGTTCAATTAAACCTCACCTGGAATTTGAAGGTGAAGTCTACGTGTTAACAGAAAAAGAAGGTGGTCGTAAGACTCCATTTTTTGCTGGCTACCGTCCCCAGTTCTACGTACGGACAACTGACGTAACTGGTACTATCAAAGCCTACACCTCCGATGATGGCAAAGAAGTAGAAATGGTAATGCCAGGCGATCGCATCAAGATGACAGTAGAATTGATCAACGCGATCGCCATTGAACAAGGAATGCGCTTCGCTATCCGCGAAGGTGGTCGCACCATCGGTGCTGGTGTAGTCTCCAAAATTATCAAGTAGCACCTTTTTGCTCATAACAAAGGAGCAGAGATGGTATTTATTTTGCCTCTCTGCTCCTTTCTCTTCCCTCTATAAATAAGGTAATAGGTTACAGGGGACAGACAATAGTTTTCTGTAACCGATAACTTGTAACCTTTAACCTCTAAATACTCCCCTAATTACGCAGAACCTGGAAAATTAAAGATGGCAACTCTACAGCAGCAGAAAATTAGAATTCGTTTACAGGCATTTGACAGGCGCTTATTAGATACATCTTGCGAGAAGATTGTAGACACAGCTAACCGCACCAACGCTACAGCCATAGGCCCAATTCCTTTACCAACAAAACGCCGGATCTATTGTGTGCTGCGATCGCCTCACGTAGATAAAGATTCACGGGAACACTTTGAAACCCGTACTCATCGCCGGATTATTGACATTTACCAGCCCTCTTCTAAGACTATTGATGCCCTGATGAAATTGGATCTACCATCGGGTGTAGATATCGAAGTGAAACTTTAATTTAGTCATTAGTCATTGGTCATTTGTCATTGGCAAAGGACGAAGGACAAAAGACAAAAGACAAATTACATTAGTATGAATATTTACACAGCCCTGAAGAAATATATCTCAGGGCTTTTATTTAGCTAGGAAACAAATGATAGAATCTAGATAAAGTACGGGAAAAGCAGAGAAAAAGAAATTTTAAAGATTAAGTTTACACCAAGGTAACAATGACATCATCTTCTAAAATTGCAGTTCGTGAACTACCTCTGTTCCCGTTACCCGAAGTAGTTCTGTTTCCTACCAGGCCATTACCCCTGCACATCTTTGAATTTCGGTACCGAATCATGATGAACACGATTTTAGAGAGCGATCGCAGGTTCGGTGTTTTGATGTTCGATCCAGTCAAGGGTACAATTGCAAACACGGGTTGCTGTGCCGAAGTTGTTCATCACCAGCGGCTGCCAGATGATCGGATCAAGATGTTGACTTTAGGGCAGCAAAGATTTCGTGTATTAGAATATGTTCGTGAAAAGCCATACCGTGTTGGCTTAGTAGAGTGGATTGAAGACCAACCACCGGCTAAAGATTTGCGACCGTTATCTTCTGAAGTAGAACAACTACTTCGAGATGTTGTACGTCTATCAGCCAAATTAACCGAACAAAATATCGAGCTGCCAGAAGATTTGCCTGATTTACCAACAGAGTTATCTTATTGGGTAGCTAGTAACCTTTACGGTGTCGCCCCAGAGCAGCAGCTCTTGCTAGAAATGCAAGATACTGCAACTCGTCTAGAGCGGGAAGCAGAAATTTTAACTTCTACTCGTAATCACTTAGCAGCTCGTGCTGTTCTCAAAGATACATTTAATGAAAAGTGAGGACTGAGAAGTTAGGAGTTAGGGAGAAATAACAAAAAATAAAAGATTGACAACTTATAATTTATAGTCCCTAACTAATCAGTGATAACTCTTAAGTTATATAGCCATAGTCACACAGATTAGGACAGTGTTGATTGCTCAAAGTCTTGAAAAAACTGGGTTTTTACTCAGCACTCAGCACTTAGGGACGCAAATTTAATAACCTGCAATTCTTGTATAATTTGAAATGGTGTCGTACTCTCGCAGCTACACACCCTAATTTTGCACTTTAATTTAATACACATTCCTTAGCTATAACTCCTAACTTCTCAAGTAACAGCGCTGATCGATAAAACATTGTAAGCGCCAAGAATTTTTAAAATCTCTGTGTGGGTAGTTAATTCTGCTAAAGCAGATTGCATCTGTGCTTCCTTCGCATCCGCTTCTAAATCCATAAAAAACAAGTATTCGCCTAGCGATCGCTTCGTCGGACGAGATTCAATCCGGCTGAGGTTAATTCGTAGTTGAGCAAATATTTGTAAAGGTTTGACTAAAGCTCCGGGTGTATTGGCAGGCATACTAAAAGCCAGCGATGTGTGAGTAGCAGACGCTTTTGATGTCTCATATGCAGTGTCCGTTTCACCCTGACTTACGACCCAAAAACGAGTAAAGTTTTCTGGATAGTCGTTAATACCAGTGGCAAGTATGGGGAGTTTGTAGAGTTGAGCGGCTCTACTAGAAGCGATCGCTGCCGTTGTTGTCTCTTGCTCTAATCGCTGTAGTGCTTCGGTTGTAGAATTACTGGGAATAATCTGTACAGTCGGCAGAAACCGCTCTAACCATCCCTGACATTGTGCCAAAGCTTGCGGGTGAGAGTAAACAGTTTTAATCTTATCTAAGCTAGGCGCACAGGAAATTAACGTATGGGCAATGGGTAATACCAAAGCCAATTGAATTCGCAAACTGTCCAACTGCCATAGTGTATCCAGTGTTGTTGTAACACTCCCTTCAATAGAATTTTCCACTGGCACAACAGCCAACTGGGCTTGACCATCAGCAACGGCGTGTAGTGATTGGGAAATACTAGGATAAGGGCATAATATAGCTTCAATTGCCGTACTTTTACTCAACCAGTTGACATAAAAAATAGTTGCTTGTTCTGCGTAAGTGCCCGGAGGACCTAAATGTGCGATCAATAAAGTCATGCTTTTAGCCTTGAGTTACGAGTTTAATCGGTAATATAGAGGTATGGTCTTTTCGTCTTGGCAAATATATCTAAGATTTACGCACTAAAGAAATAGATAGAAATATGTATCCAGGAAAACAAGTCATGGAAATCAGTCTTTTATCAGATAGATTTCCTGGCAGTTTTTTTTGCTAAATTCCTCTGAGGATTTCAAAGGAATTATATTAGTTTGTGTATAAATGATGATGCACGTTTTGATTTGTGTGTCAAGAGTCAAATCCTAATGTATATTTATTGAACTAAAGATAGTAATGAGAGTACCAACTTTTTGCTGGTGATGCATAGTTGAGACACAACAATCATTTTTGTGGTCAATAAATTTTATACTTTTCTAATAATCAGAACTAAGTTGTTAAAAAATATTAAAATTAAGAAACAGATATTTTTATTCGCTCATGGCTACCCGGTTTACTGCCTCCCAATCGGTTGAAATCGCTGTTCCAGAGCAGCCTATTCCCATTCAGCACTACTTGCGTCAGCCTCAACGTCTAGTTAAGGCTTTGGTTGACAATAGCCGGATTCAGCAGGTTTCTGAGGAGGTATTTCGCTTGAAAATGCGCCCACTAACTTTTATGTCACTGAGTATTCAACCTACTGTGGATATGAGAGTCTGGGCAGAATCAAATGGAATAATTTATTTGCGATCGCTAGGCTGTGAAATCCTGGGTTTCGAGTATATTAACCAGCGCTTTGCTCTCAATTTAAAAGGCTATTTGTCTCCCAAAGAGTTTAGCACTGGCACTCGTCTGCAAGGAAAAGCTGATTTAGAAGTGCTAGTGGATTTCCCACCGCCATTTTCCTTCACTCCTAAGCCGATTTTAGAAGCTACTGGCAATGGTTTGCTCAAAAGCGTG
>JBGTMK010000393.1:0-21041 GCA_041743605.1 Nostoc sp. | reverse complement strand
CGTGCCGATGAAACCAACTATTTTACTGATATTTCAGTGCTTAAATGTTCATCTCTTCGTCACGCTTACTGACAATTTTCTTGCTAACCATCTTGACAAATCCTGTTTGAAATGGAATGAAACAGCCCTGCTTAAAGGGGTGGGATTTTTCAAATAATTAATTTGTAATTGAATTAGTTTAGGACTAGTAGGGCTTGCTGAAAATCAACGTAAATAGGCTTAAAATCTTTACCAATGACAAATGACAGGGGACAAATGACAACCCTAGCTAGTTAGCTTTAATTGCGCCGACTTACTTAGTGTTTAATATTAAACAATTATTCAAATTGAATAAGCAATCAAAATATATTATACATTGCGTCAAATTTGGCAAAACTAAATTAAGATAAGAATCTTTACAAATTCTCATGCTTTGCTTAGTAAGACTTTTTGAGGATAATACCAAAATAGTTATAAATATTGCCTAAATGGCAACATCACTCTGCTGAGTTTAGGTATTGTCAGTGTTAAGTTCATCCATCGTGGAGTCTACACTAAGGCTTGTATATTAGCTACGTACTTAGTGTATGAGTTAGAACGTTTATCTAGTTTTAAGTACTTAATCTCCAATTTGCATTATCATTTGCTCAACTTTATATATAGGAGGAACGAATTTGGTATATCTAATCATTTGTCCTTACTAAAATCTACGTAAGAAAGAGAAGAGATCAAATATCTAAGCAAGACCAACTATAACGATGCAAAACTACGTTATGGGCTTTACTAACAGTCAATTGGGCTGCACATAGGCAATAAAGACAAAATATGTAGCTTTTCTGTAGTTGACTAGTGCTAGATTTAAGTTACTCTTAAAGCGGATCGTTTCTTGCAAGAATCTACCCTGACAGAAGTGTATAAAGATATGGTTAAATTTAGCAATTCTGTCCGAGATTTTGTATTTGCAAACTGAATAGTTTGATACGGCGCTCAAAACCCCGATACACTACCCTAAACAAGGTAGTCAATTAACGACTCAATATCATTTGTCTGGTAATTGTAGTGAATAGTTTACAATACCAGTGGATGAGAAAATCTAAAGAAAATATAAAAGAAACTCAAATAACTGTGGTGTCTGGAGGACAAAAGTGTTTCTGAGACTAGCACATCAACATCGACAATTCGTTCAAGACTTGGTAATGAACCTGCAAGCCTTGGCGGTTGTTTTAGAGCGGCGCGGGTATCCTGCGTCCTGCTACACCTGTGGCGACCAAATGAATAGTGCATCGTTTATGGTTAGCTTGGGTGATAACCATCTAATTCGGTTTTTAGTGTCGATTATGGGATTACTTGGACAGAAATGCGGGATGACCGCGAATTAATGAAGCTAGAAGGCGCGGAAGCAATTAGCCAATTAGATGAGCTGGCTAATCTTGTCAAGCAATCTATGCAAACTGATACAGGCTCTAAAACTCTTGCCAAGAAGTATTAAGGTTCTAAGGCTTGATGGCAAATTCAAAATTGATTATTAGTAACTGGTAATCGGTATGGTGGCTTAGTACAGCTTTGCATAAAATCGTGGCGAACTGAGGGTTGAAGTTTAAACGCAAAGGTTCGCAAAGGTAAACGCAAAGGGGCGCAGAGAATTCGCTATGAATTAAGGAAATGTTGTACTTAGTTAGCGATCGCTCTTACTATTCCTCATTACCATTAGGTGATTGGCTCATGGTTGGCCTATCGCATATTTTTGTGTAAGTTTAAACCTTACGAACCGGATTTTTAGCCTTTAGCTGGAAAGTGTTAAAAGAAAAAGGCATCCTTTGGCACAGGTGAAAAACTATAAACACCTAAAGTCCATTGCCAATCAAAATAAAGGGTGCCCAATAGTATGGGTGACTAAAGTTACTAAGCGCTGCTACGGGTGCATTGTGGCTTATTGCCTTCCAGTCTCCAGTAATTAATGAGACTTGAGCTTGTTGTAAAGCTTCAGTTTTACTAAACTTATTAGTCGAGAGGAAACCATAAAAAGCACTCATGAGTGCTTGCGTACCACCATCATCCACAGACCACAAAGAGGCGATCGCGGCTCTAGCGCCGGTTTGTTGCATCTGATAGCCAAAGCCCAAAATTTCCTCACCATTACCTAACTTGCCTCCCAAGCCGGTTTCACAGGCGCTCAACACTACCAAATCGACATTGGGGAGTGACCAAGTAGCGACATTTCTAAAATTTACGCGATCGCCATTGCCGAATAAAATAAACGAATCTTCTGGTTTACCCACCACAAAGGCTGCATGAGTGGCTAAATGGACAATTGTATAATCATCCATTTGGGGTACAGTGGCTCTGGGGCTAAAGGCATCGTCTAAAAGCTTCGTAGTTTCAGGAACCGCAGCTGCTAGACTTTCCACCTCCCGCGTTGCAAAGGGTAAGCCAGCAAAAGCAACCTGTCGATTCCCAACTTTGATCTGATAATTACCTTTAGTAAAAGCACCGGCTAAAACCCGCAACGTCGATTGTTGTGGGGTATTTAAGTTAGTCAGACTAGCGGATGTAATGTGATTCACATTGAAGCGCTGCACTAGCCATTGTTTGCCATCATATAAAGCAGTTAACGGAATGTAGCGTAACCGATCGTCTGGAGCGTAAATCAGAGTTTGCGTATCTGATAGCTTTAGGTCTTTTTCTATCGGTTTAATTAGCCAGTCATACAATTGGCGTGCAGGTGCTTTGATATTTCGACTGGGATTGATTAAAGCTTGGCGGAAAACATCAATTGTTTGATGGAGGTTTTCGCGTTTTACAGCAACGGTGCGATGGATTGGTGGGGATTCAGGAGTTACCAATACCAATTCCAAACTATCTTTTAAAATCAATGGGTAAAGTAATGCCGATTTTTGCGGTAATCGCGCCAAATTATCCCGAATTTGGTTGAGATTTTCCAAATCCAAATTTTGCTGCCTAGCTATACGGCTAATTTGCTCTACCTGTGTTTTTACTGAAGGACTATTGATAAATTCGTTAAATTCATCCAGGAGTTGCTGTTGATTTAAGACTAATTGCTCAATACGTTGTTTCTGTTCGAGCGATCGCTCTTTGGGGGGAATTTTCCGTAATGTTGTCAGTTCCTTACCCAGCACAACAGCATTATCCACGGTTTGATCCAACTTTTGTTTAATTGGTTTTTCTGTTGCCGCTATATTAATACCTTTAGCAGTACGTTGATTACCTGGCACATTCTGAAGATATTCCTCTAGTTCTTCGACTTTGAGTAAATCCATTGTCCTTTGTGCTTCCACAACACGTTCTTGTTTGAGCAATTTTTCACCCAAAATGCGATATGTCTGGCTAACAGTTATGCTGTAAGCATCTGGCTGTGGTGCGCTCAGTACTGATGGATTCAAGCGAGCTTTTTCACGATTTATCAAGCAATGCTTGTAGAAAAAAATTGCTAACTCTGGTTGATTTTGGATATCGAATAAGTAACCGATGTTACTGTAGGTTTTGCCAAGTCGAACGAGATCTCCAAGTTCTTTGTTAATTAATATGGCTTGCTGATAGGATTGAAGTGCTTCTGGATACTTGTTTTGACTTTGGTAGATTCTGCCAATGTTGTTAAATGTTACTGCTTCCCAAGAGCGCTCTCCAAGTTCTCTGCTGATGGCTAATGCGTTCTGTAATCTCTGCAATGCTTCTTGCGATTGACCTTGGCGAGATTCTTTGATAGCTTCTTGATTAAGCCTTGCAATTTCTGATATCTGATTACTTGTGGGTAAAGCTTGAGCTTTTTCTCCAGATTCGTACCTCAACCTTGCATTTTTGCTTACCTGGTTATTATCTGGATATACCATCCCAAAACCTAGTAAACTAAGTAGAGTCAAAGTAACAACACTCACATACTGGAGATTAGGCTGCATAACAAAACACTCCCTATACTCGGAAGGTAAATATTAAATCAATAAGTGCAGCAACACAATTAATTTTTATGCTATTCAATAATTTGGAAAATTTATAGGTACTGAGAAATTTGAAGATGTCAGAAGAAAAATCCAGTCAACCAAAACTACCGCCAACCAGCGCTCTTGACAATCCATCAAACCATGAATTTGGGAATTGGTTTGAATATCCTGTGAGAGTGCAACCCCATCACACTGACTATGCAGGTATTGTCTGGCACGGTTCTTATCTAGCTTGGATGGAAGAAGCACGGATTGAATGCTTGCGATCTATAGGAATTGAATTTGCTGATTTAGTCGTTATCGGTTGCGATTTACCAGTTGTAGAACTGTCGGTGCGCTATCACCGTTCAATTCAATTGGGTATGGCAGTAGTGGTAAAAACGCGGATGGCTGAGGTGACTGGTGTCCGAATCAATTGGGATTATGCCATTGTCTCCGCTGATGGACAACAATTGTACGTAACTGCCAAAGTGACTTTAGTAGCTTTAGATCGTGAAAGAGGTAAGATTATGCGTCAGTTACCAGCGAGTGTTAAGGATGCATTGGCTAAAATTTCAGTATTAAATAATAATTGAACTACAAAGGCTGTAAATATTACAGGATACAGGAACATTGGATTTATACTTCACCTTTTATTAGCAAAAGTGAAGTATTTCTTTTTACTTGCCAATTTGGATCTGCGACAGATTTTGAGCAAACTGGGTTATGTATTGCCAAATATCTTGTGGAGTAATACCAAAACTAATATTTAATAAAATAAGGATTGCCGCAAGAGTCAATGCATTGCTCACGGTTGCTTTCAGCAACTTCCATACTATTATGAAGACAATCCAAGCTACAATCAGCATAGCAATCATATATATTAATTCCTTAATAATCGCCCTTGTCTGATAGTGGGTTTATTCAGAAAGGGTAAACTTTTATTTTAAGTAAAAATTACTAGTGCTAAAGCTACTAAACCTAGTTTTAAATAGATACTAAAGCTAAGATTTTGTATCTAACAGTAGCAATGCTATATTACCTGAAAATGAGGCTATGATTCAGAGAATAGGCAACTTATTTGGCAATTTGGCAGAATTATTAAAAAATATCCTCTTAATATTTTGTATAAAAAGTTACAGTATACAAAAGTTATATTTTGGAAGGATACATTAACGCTATTTGATTTTTGACAATCAAAAGGCTGAGAGTAAAGTGTATGGTAACAAAAATTTATACGAAAGTTGCAAAGCTGTACAGCATCGCATACTTAGGTTTAGTTGCCTTAAGTTGTGCAGTTAATGCAATAATTTGGATTATGATATTTCAAAATAATGCTGCTGGTAATGAAATATCTCTTACAACAATATTTTTTGTGGCGATCGTTGCTTTAGTTGTGGTTGCCACAATAGTTGGAATATTTAAAGAAAAGATGTGGGCAAAATGGATTACAATTGCTATCTATAGTTGGTATATTTTTGGTATTTTTCATACAACATTTAGTGTATATTTATCAGGATCGTCCGTAATAGATAAAACATGGTTTAAAGTAATGCTCTTAATCGGTTTAATTCTTCCGGTTTTAGGAATTGTTTTGTTATTACAAAAGCCAAAGCAAAAGCCAAAGACAAATGTCTCCAGCTAATCAATAGCTTTCTCAGGCAAAGAATAGAACCAGATATCTTACGTAAATGAACAAAAGTGTAGTTATAGAAGTTATATCATGTCCGGTTAATCAAATTGAATAAAAATGTGTGTTATTAATCAGGACTAAAGGGACTAAAGTCCCCACTACAAACTGTTTATTATGGGTGATTTGGCGACATCATATTACTGACCAAATAATTACTAATTCGTAATGACGCTCTCTACGAGACGCTGGGCGTAGCTTGCTTCTCTGTAAGAGTACGCGGACTCGCTACCGCTACGCTAACGTAATTCGTAATTAAAGAGGGTACAAGCCCCCACCAAATCAAAGATTTGGTGGTGCAACAATTCAGTGGTGGGTTCAGAGTCAACAATGATTGTAACTACGAATTACGTTAACGCAGCGTTAGCGCAAGCGGTAGCGAGTCATCGAGCGTCCGCAGGAGCGTCATTATCAATTACGAATTATGTTGACTCCTGGTTTATCGCACAGAGATTATCCGCGAGTGAGCTTCTAAGTTTTTAGTCGCTGTTAAAACTTCTTGTCTTGCCCATTTATCAGCTGCCAAAATGTCATCTAAAGAAGGATTAGCACGATTATCATTTTGATGGCGATCGCACACCCATTCGATACACCGAGGAATATCTAAAAACCGAATTTTTTCATCTAAAAATAAAGCCACAGCTTGCTCATTGGCGGCATTCAACACCGCTGGCATGGAACCACCCGCTTTACCCACAGCATAAGCCAACTGCATACAAGGATACTTTTGGTGATCTGGTTCACGGAAGGTTAAATTTCCTGCTTTGACTAAATCTAATCGTTCCCAGTTGGTGTAGATGCGATCGGGCCAAGATAGGGCATACAGCAAAGGTAAGCGCATATCCGGCCAACCAAGTTGCGCTAACACTGAAGTATCTTGTAATTCAATCAGCGAGTGAATAATACTCTGGGGATGAATGACAATTTCGATATTGTCATAATCCAACCCAAACAGAAAGTGAGCCTCAATTACTTCCAGTCCTTTATTCATCAAAGTAGCAGAGTCTACTGTGATTTTCCGCCCCATTGACCAATTAGGATGCTTCAAGGCGTCAGCAACGGTTACATCTGCTAACTTTTCTACATCCCAGTCTCGGAAAGCTCCACCAGATGCAGTTAGCAAGATTTTCCGCAAGCCTTCTTTTGGCACACCTTGGAGGCATTGAAAGATTGCGGAATGTTCGGAATCGGCTGGGAGTAATTTTACACCGTGTTTTTCAATTAAGGGTAAGACTACAGGGGCCCCTGCAATCAGGGTTTCTTTGTTCGCTAAGGCAATATCTTTACCAGCTTCGATAGCTGCGATCGTGGGTAGCAAACCAGCACAACCAACAATACCAGTTACAACCGTTTGAGCATCGCCGTAGCGAGCAACTTCTATCACTCCGGCATCACCCGCCAGTAGAATCGGTTGGGGATCGAGGTCAATGATTGCTTCTTTAAGGGCTGGTAATTTAGCTTCTGAGCAAATGGCTGCTATTTCCGGTCGAAACTGCCGAATTTGAGCAGCCAACATTTCGACATTGCTCCCAGCTGCCAATCCCACAATCCGAAACTGATCTGGGTACTGAGTAACAATATCTAAGGTCTGAGTACCAATAGAACCAGTGGAACCAACAAGAGTAATCGCTTTCACAATTGCTTAAGGATTTACAGACAACTCCCACTATAAATTGCTGGGGACTCTTTAAGAACAGCAATGACTATAATCGATACACTGATTCCAAGAGAGGGAGTGGGGAGATGAGGCGGACAAGGGAGAGAATCACTAATTAACTAATGACTCTTGACAAATGACAAATGACAAAATTTCATATATCTAGACAAAATTTGTATTTATAAATACTATATTTTTAAAGACAAAATTGGCAAAACCAACCAGGTAGGGAACACTTTTAAGTAATTTTTAATCTGTACAGTTTGTTAATTATTTTGATGGATAATCTAATATGCAAAATATTACTCATAAATCGCTGTATTGCAGCTATATGTAAAAGAATGCATAAAGTAGTTTGTTGAAGCACTCAACCTTATGGTCAAAGTTCAAATACTTAGAAAAAAAGTTTTATGGAAAAATGATTTCCTATTTCCAGCAGCAATATGGCTTGCCAGCCGAATATTCATCTTGACTGTTATGTTGCTGGTTGCACCAAAGTTACCGTTACCAGCAGAAGAATTTTTGCCCCGTTTTGGCTGGGGTGTTTTTGATGCCTGGGATAGTATGCATTATCGAGCGATCGCTACTTCTGGCTATGAATTTGTAAATGACGGCAAGCAACACAATCTTGCTTTCTTTCCCCTGTTTCCCTTAAGTATCTGGGTTTTAATGAAGTTGGGCTTACCGTTTGAATTAGCAGGTATCTTAGTCAACAATTTAGCATTTTTCGCAGCGCTTTACTGTTTGTACTTTTGGGTTAAGGAGCATTATGACATCAATGCAGCGCAATGGGTGACTGCTGTGGTTTCTTTGTATCCATCGTCTATGTTTACGGGGGTGATTTACACAGAGGGACTGTATTTATTTTTGAGTACGGCGACTTTGCGGGCATTTGATCAAAAACAGTATGGCTGGACTGCCCTTTGGGGGGCGATGGCGACAGCAACACGTCCTACAGGTATGGCACTAATTCCAGCATTGGCGATCGCATCGTGGAAAGAACGCCGACCACTTATTGCTTACATAGCAAGTTTTACTAGCGCTATTGGCATACTTCTATTCAGCTTGTATTCTGCGATTTCTTTTGGCAACCCTTTAGCTTTTATTGAAGCACAAAGGGGATGGCGGCCTTCCTTTGGGTTTGATTGGCAGGGTTGGTTAAACATGATCATGCAAATTGCAGTTGGCAGAAAAAATTGGCAATTTGGTTGGGTTCAAAACTCCTCTGGCGGGATTCAAGACCCTTGGTATCTCTTGTTGTTTGGCGTGATTGTTGCCAGTGCCTATCTTTTATGGCATTTCCGTCAACATTTTCGTTCTGTGAAATTATTCTATGGCTTTTATGCTTTAATCTTATTTTTGTTGATTCTGGCAAGCGAACAGTGGATTAATAACTTGCTCAACTTTTTCATGGTCTTAGGTGGCGGCTATGTGTTGTGGCGCTTACACAGGCAACTGACCCCAGTTACAGTTATTTATGGCTTTTGTGGTATTGGTTTGCTGCTAGCCTCTGGAGGCACCATTTCCTTGAGCCGTCTCGCCTATGGTATTGTGCCTTTAAATATAGCCATTGGTGTGCTGCTATCTCGCCATCCTCGCCAGGGATATTTAATACTAGGCGTTTTTGTGACACTACTAGCCAAAATAGCTGTAGGATTTGCCCAAGAGCGGTGGGTTGGTTAGTAGGTAGGCACGGAGCCTATTGAATTTGAGGAGTTGCAAATCGCCACAGATGAGGTTCAAGGAGCCTTGGCTGCGATCGTTTCGGCGATTTTCTTGGGTGCATACCTGCTGATTGTAGAAAAATTACGAACAAAATTTTCTCCTGACACAATCCAGTTGTGGATCTGTGCGATCGCAGCTTTAGTCATTTTCCCCATACTTTTGTTTACTCAAGATCAGATTTTTCCTTCTACAGTCAGTGGTTGGCTTTGGGTCATTTCCCTAGCCCTGATTTGCCAAGTCTTTGGTCATGGGCTTTTAACCTATAGCCTTGCCAGGTTTTCTTCTGTGGTTGTCTCCTTAGTGCATTTGTTAGAGCCAGTATTTAGCGGCATTTTCGCTCTTATAATATTTTCGGAAAAATTAACTTTTTCAAATTGGATAGGTTTCGCTGTCGTTTTAATAGGTTTATACTTAGCCGTATCTAGCCAAGCTGCTATTCATTTCCCATTCCAGGAATCAGTCAACAATATAGTTAACACTTCATTAAAAGTATGACGTTCAAACTGTCATTACTAAAGCAACAATTCTCCGAAACACCAGCTTTATTAGGAACTGCCTCATTATTGTTTGCTCTAATTCCCATATCTTTAGCGCCATCTCTAACCAAATTGTGTCAACAAGAAATTGGTGCAAATGCTGTAGTATTTCATCGCAGTTGGATTGCAACAGTTGTCTTTGCACTGTGGAATGGATTTGAGGCTTTCCGCTACCGACAGTCCGATAGCCAATCTATAGAACAGAAGCCGTTTACTGGGCAAGAAGTGTGGCTATTGTTGGCAATGGGAACCTCTGCTGGAACCTACCTCCTCTTGTGGGCTTGGTCGCTGAGTCAAACTAGCGTAGCCAACGTGGCTTTACTGTCTAATTTAAACTCCTTATTCGTTGCTTTAGCTGGGTATCTGTTATTCGGTCGGCGCTTCGATCACAGATTCGTGATTGGTCTGGTTATAGCCTTGGGTGGAGCGATCGCATTTGAACTAAATAAGGTGCAATTTGCAAATGACCAAATAATAGGTGATGCCTTGGCGTTACTAACTGCGATTTTCATGGCTACGTGTATGCTGCTGATAGAAAAACTCCGAACCCGATTTAGTACCGCAACCATAATGCTGTGGCGCTGCGGAGTGACAACAATGTTCCTACTACCCGTCCTCCCATTTCTGGAAGATAGACTGTTACCCTATTCCTGGACAGGTTGGTTTTTCATAATTTTCCAAGCCCTCTTTTGCCAAGTGTTGGGTCAGGGGCTTTTGGCTTATAGCCTCAGCAGAATCTCTTCAGGCGTTGTCGCCGTCACGCTTCTCCTTGAACCAGTCCTAGCTTCCATTTTTGCTTGGTTCATATTTTCAGAACAAGTAGGTTTATTTGATTGGGCAACCTTTGCTGTAGTTTTAACGGGTATCTATCTAGCCCAATCTAGCCAATCCACTGTTCAAATAACGAATGAAGGCTCGTAGCTCTATAACAAGTAGCACCAATTTTCCGTAAACTTACACTTAATAATTGATTTCGACAATTTCTCCATGAAGTAGTTCAACCTTGCGATCGCTCAAAATGCCAGCGTCAATCATGCGGTGATATTCGTCAATCGTCCACTCAGCAACTATCACACTCATGACCATTGATTCCTCCTAATAATTCTTTATGTTTTCACATTTTAAATGCACTTCAGGTCTGATTCAGAATCAGTCGATTGATTGAAGAATATTAAAAATTACTTATAGCCAAGATAACTTGATCAGAATAACTGTGTAGCAGGTTGACAAAGCGGTACAAGGGTATCATTCTAGAATGTTTAGAAGGTAAACCAGATGAATAACCACATTAAGAGTCTATGCTAACAGCACAACCTATCACTATTGATTTGTTTGCTGGGGCTGGCGGCTTTGGTCTAGGTTTTGAGATGGCAGGTTTCTCTGTTCCTTTATCCGTTGAGATTGATGCCTGGGCTTGTGATACACTGCGTCACAACCGCCCTAATATGAAAGTTATTCAACAGGATATCCGTAATTTAAACACTGCAAGTAGCATTAAGGATATCTGTGACTTCAAACCGGATATTGTTATTGGTGGGCCTCCATGTCAAGGCTTTAGTATTGCCGGTCCAGCACAAAAAGATCCTAAAGACCCTAGAAATAGTTTATTCATTAACTTTGCTGAGTGGATATGTTTTCTCGAACCTCAAGGTTTTGTAATGGAGAATGTTAAAGGTTTACTTTCGCGCAAAAATATTGAAGGAAAAAAAGTAACAGATATTATTAAAGAAACTTTTGAGAATTTAGGGTATTTTGTAGAAGTATGGTCATTAAATGCCGCCGAATATGGTGTTCCACAAATTAGGGAGCGTATTTTTATTGTTGGAAATACAACAGGAAAGGAATTAGGTATTCCTCCAAAAACACACTCCTTAGATTTATTGCATATCAATAGCTCTCAATTATCAATATTTGCCTGTATGGGTTTACTTCCTGCCCTTAGCTTGTGGGATGCCATATCAGATTTACCACCACTGAATGCACGTGAGGGTGAAGAGGAACAACCTTACATTTCAAAACCTCTCAATAACTATCAAAGCTGGATTAGGAATGACAGTCAAATACTTTACAATCATGTTGCAATGGATCATTCCCAGAGACTTGTAGAACGTTTCAAACATATTAAATGGGGTGAATCAAGTTCAGACGCACCAAAAGAACATGGGGCTAGACGGCGTAGTGGAAATGGTGAGTTATCTGAGATAAGTTATGACCAGAATAACCGACGTTTAAATCCATATAAACCATCACATACAATAGCTGCTTCGTTTTACGCCAATTTTCTTCATCCTTTCCAGCATCGCAATTTGACAGCCCGTGAAGGCGCACGTCTTCAAACTTTTCCTGACACTTATCGTTTTCTAGGGAAGAAGACTGTTGTATCTCACAAATTATTACACCGAGAAGAGAGATTCGACGAGAAGTTTCTTTGCCAGTACAATCAGGTAGGTAATGCTGTACCACCTATTCTTGCTAAAGCGATCGCACTTCATCTTCAAGATAAATTAGAGCTATGCCCAAAAGCGATAGGAACCCTTTAGTTCACGGCTCTAATCTTGAACAAAAGGAGAATCACCGCACAAAATACAGAGATGTTGTGAGTAAAAAATATCTCACTGAAATTAGAACTGAGTATGATAAGTGGCGTTCAGCTAATCTCGAATTAGTTGGGCCGACATCAGCACCGACTGCTCAAGATGACGCAATTATTGCTACTAGGGTAGAACTTCTATCAAAATATAAAGACTTTTTAGACCAGCAGCACTATGCTGAGAAGTTTGATTCTCGGTCGAACCTTCACTCTAGCGTGCTGGAGGAATTTCTCTATTATCTGTTTAAGGATTTAGTCAGAGACTTTGGAGAAAATGCTCTCATCGGCAAATCACATACCTTCAAAGATATTTTCTTTGTGCCGCCAAAATACTCTGAGATGCTTAAGCGTCCGTATGCACGTATTGAAAAGAAAGATCATGACTTTGTAATTGGAGCCACTATTCAAGTATCATTTGAAGCAGCAACCCCACCGGAGAAAGATGAAAATCCTGGTGAAATACTCTCACTTCTTAAAGAGGAACCGGAAAACTACTCTGAAGTTACAGTTACAGGAAACACTGAAACGCACATTTTCGATATTCCAGTTGTTGCAATTGAATGTAAGACATATCTCGATAAAACTATGCTCGAAGGTTCATCACGAGCAGCAGAGGATTTAAAGGCAAGAAATCCAAATAGTTTATATGTTGTACTTATGGAGTGGATCAAGTTGACCAGTGATGTCAATCTTCGGAAGTACAAGGTTGACCAGATTTACGTACTACGTCAGCAGAAAAATACTGACCGAGAATTTAGATATGAAGAAAAATATGTTAAAAATTCAATTAATTCAGTTGTAGTTCAACATCTATTCCATAAAGTGCGAAAGCATCTGAAAATGGATTGGACTGGCGGAATTGAACACGGCATAGAGCGTGGGTGGTTAATTGACGAGTAGCCACTAACCTTGGGTTAATAATTCTCATATATTACTATTCATAGAAAGTCGATATATACATAAAGCAACTACAATTCATCAATTGTTACTAAACCGCCCTCGATAAACTGTATGACAAGTTCATGCTCATCAAGTAAACTTGTACCTAATAGAGGTAGCCGTCCTGTAGCAAGTACATTCACTTCCCGTTCTTCTCCATTCCAAATAATGGTAGCTTGAGTATTGGCAATATTACATTACTATTGTCAGCTAAATTTGCATACATATCATACACAAAAGGAAAACCCAACAGAGTAACTGCTGCTGGAGGTAGGGAAAGAAACTCTGTAAAACCTGTATCGATAACAAATTCAATAGTAAAGTCTGGTTTATTTGGCAGTCTAAATATTATGTTAACGGTTGCGCGTCCGTTCTTGACAATACCAGAAATCACCGATAATCGCGCTCCATCTCACCACTGAAGGAAACAGCTACTTTGTAACCAATGCGAATACCGAAAAGTCGAGCAAATGGGTGTTTATTACGTAAATATCGCGCTGATTCTAGTCCTGTTTTATCAACTGCGTATTCACCTGTTTCTATATCAATAATCACCATTTTACCGATATTTTCTTCTCGTTCCACTTGTTGGCGAATGTTATTTTCGTATAGTTCTTTCGCACGCCGTGCAACTTCTTCACGGCTTAAAAGTATGCTTTGCACATCCTTGCTCCTTTGTTCATGTTGTATACTAATTCTACTACCAAGCTATTGCTCATAATCTACTGGATTACGATTTGTTGTGTACCAACAAACTCTGTGTCAAATGCTAAATTATCATCCTCCAGAAGCATCTCAATTACTTCACGCAGATTCTCTTGTAATTCATCCAATGTTTCTGCTTGGGAGTGTGCGCCAGGAAATCTGGGAACATAGCCAACATAAAGCTTTGTATCAGAATCTCGCTCAAGAATTGCAGTGAAAGTTTTCATAGTTTTAGCATTGAGGACGTGTAATGCAAAGCGTACTATCTCGCTTGTGGTTGGTACGACCAATAGCCCTTCATCTGAGAGCCGTTTTTTTAGCTTTTCAATAGTGACTAGCTCATCATTTGTGGTACTTGCGATATCCTGAGCGAATATCATCACAAGTACGTCCCCTGTGTGGCTCTCGTGCCAAGAGATGAAAGCAATCGTCCAAGATAGCAAGATAACGGTTTCTCTGCTCAGTTCCCCATGTTTTTTGGGTGTAGCGACCGATTGATAGCAAGTCTTGAGTAGCTAATTCAGTAAGGCGAAATGCTGACATGCGCTATTCACGGTCAAGTTCTGCAAGCAATCCTGAGAGAGAATAGTCAGCAAATCCGCTGTTTTCCCCGTCTGTCAATGCTCGTTGCAAAGCGGCAAGTTTTATTTCTCGCTCTTCTAAAAGGCGCAGTCCCGCTCGAATCGCTTCACTGGCACTGGCAAAACGACCGCTGTCAACTTGATTGGCGATAAACGCTTCAAAATGCTCACCTAATGTAACACTTGTATTTTTTTGCATACAATTTCCTCCCGTATAATACCAATATATAATATTTTTTGGTATTACTCTAGATGAAAATTGTAATTGATGATGTCCAAAAACCTCATTAAATAAAAACGTAGAGCAATAAATACTCTACCGTTTTGTAATTTTATATTTGAGATTTAATCCCAAACTATAAATTTTACTCAACATCTTGGAATTAAAATTACCGATACTATTTTTGATATCGGTTTACCAAAAATTTGCCAAAATTTGCAGTAGTTAATAGGATTCTCGCAGATGACTTTTCAATTTCAACCGCATTATGAAGCGCCATAGCTCACCAATCCAAAGCACTGTCGATGTTGCAACAATTACACTTATCCAGTCCACCAAAGACAAAGGTACTGTTCTAAAAACGTTACCACCAAATTGAATAATTAATATCTGTCCCAAAAAAATGGTAATAGCGATCGCTACAAATCCTTTATTCTTAGACAAACCTTTGAAGGCAGACTGCTTTAACCCCAAGCATCGAGCATTGAACAAATTCCAAAACTGTAACATTACGAACACGGCGAAGAACACGGAAAGCTCATAAGAAGTGATTTCTCCATCTCGACGGATGTAGCGTAAGAAACCAACCAGAAAAAGCAAAAATGATAACCCAACAGTAAAAATATTCTGTGCCATTGCTTTGGTGACAATAAAGGCTTGCGGGTTACGAGGAGAGTGCTGCATGACGCTCTGATGAGGGGGTTCCGTCGCCAAAGCTAAAGCAGCAAAGGTATCCATAATTAAGTTTACCCAGAGCATTTGGGTGACAGTTAGAGGTAGCGCTACACCGATAAATGGCCCGACTAAAGCAATTCCCAACGCCACAACGTTGATTGTTAACTGAAACAGAATAAATCGTTGGATATTTTCGTAAAGCGATCGCCCCCAAACAACTGCATTTACAATACTACGGAAAGAATCGTCAAGCAAAATGATATCACTAGCTTCTTTAGCGATCGCTGTACCACTTCCCATTGCCAAACCTACGTGAGCTTGCTTGAGAGCAGCTGCATCGTTTGTACCATCTCCGGTGACACCTACTACCTCACCATTTTCCTGTAATAGTTTCACTAGCCGCAGCTTATCAAGTGGACGCGCTCTGGAAAGTACCTTTAATTGCAGCACCGCCTGACTTGCTTCTTCGTCACTCAGTTGGTCAAATTGTTGACCAGTCAAATGTAAATAACCGCTATTCAAGTCATCTTCTTCTTGCCAAAGTCCAATTTGACGAGCAATTTCCTTAGCCGTCTCCGAGTTATCACCTGTTACAACTTTGACTTGTATTCCTGCATTTAAACAGGCTTGGATCGCATCAGGTACTTCTGGACGCAAGGGGTCTAAAATTGCCACAAACCCCAACCAAATCATGTCGTGAGCAATTTCGTCCAAGTTCGTCTCACTCGAATGCTGTGAGACTTCATGGTAAGCAAACCCTAGTGCCCGCATTCCTCGTCTTTGATATTCTTTAATTGCAGATGCGATCGCGGCTTTATTCTTGAGTGATTCTAGTCCTTGCTGTGTAAGAATTTGCGAACAACGCTCCAAAATTACCTCTGGCGCTCCTTTCACATAAAGCACATCCTTCCCAGTTATAGAGGAAATGCCAATTGTGCCCATGTATTTTTTCTGACCACAAAAAGGCATTCGGGATTTTATTTGAAAATTACCCCGGTAAGATATGTAATCACTATCCTGACTATCTAGCCATAAAAGTAAAGCTCCTTCTGTGGCATTGCCAATAGGACGAGGAGCCTGCAAAGGTTTTTTCTCTAAATCAGCAGTACTATTAACTGCGATCGCCTCCGCTATTAACCCTTTCACATCTTTAAATGCTGGCAATAGTTCAGAATCCAGACTGGGAAAATTTACCTCATACACCCGCATTTGATTTTGGGTAAGAGTGCCAGTTTTATCAGAGCAAATTACTGTAGCTGAACCAATAGTTTCGCAAGCGTGCATCCGACGCACCAAATTATTGGAAGCCGCCATCTTTTTCATACTGTAGGCAAGGCTGAGGGTAACACTCATTGCCAAACCTTCTGGCACAGCTACCACAATAATTGTCACAGCTACCATAAAGTAGTGCAGTAATGCTTTGGCAACACTACTAGGAACCCAATTATTTATAGAGCCAGGAATTAGTCCTAGAGGATAGCCTAAAGCAAGTCCGATAGTGAAAAATACTAATCCTATACCAACTGTTTTTAGCCAACTAGGAAGACTATTATTTTCCAGCCATTTTGGTGCTACAAGTTTGCTACCAGCTAGCTCCAGACCATCATAAATTACAGGTAGCCATACTCGGCTAAGTACTACTAGCACACTAATAATTGACAGTCCGACAACATACCACTGTTGAGAAGTCAGACTTAATTCTTTAGTGATAAAACCGCGCACCAACAAAGATATGAAAGTGAAACCAGCAAATCCAAGACCAACTACACCAATGAGTTTACTAAGTTTTTCTAGTTGATGATTAAGCGGTGTGTCTTCTGTATTTTCGATGCTAGCAATTGCTGTTGCCAATTTACCAATTTCTGTATTGTCACCAACAGCAGTAATTTCAACATAACCCTGTCCTTGTTCAACAATCGTACTGCGATAAATCTTGTAAGCTGGGTAAGTTCCCTCTTCAATACCTTGATTTTCTGCGTCAGTCTGAGTAAGTTTTTTAACTGGTTCCGCTTCCCCCGTGATTTTTGACTGGTCAATTTCTAGAGAAATTTCTTCTAAAATTTGCCCATCAGCCGGGATTTCTTCACCTTGTTCTACATATACAACATCACCAAAAACTAAATCTTTACGTTTAACGGTGGTAAAGCTGCTATCCCGGATGACTTTGATAGAAACTTCATCATAAACTTGATTAAGAATATCAAATTCTTTACTGGCTTTGTATTCGTTGAAAAAAGCGAGAGTTGTCGCTAATAAGATAGCAGCTACAATCCCTAAGCCTTCAGCATATTCACCCTCAAAAATTCCGACACTAATAGCGATCGCAGCCGCAATCATCAGAATCCGAATTACTGGATCTTCAAATTTTTCTAAGAATAATTTCCATAATGGCTCTCGTTCTGGGGGAGTAAGAACGTTGGCACCATATTTTTGGCGATTCAGCTTAACCTCTTCCGAAGTTAGCCCTTGATATGGTAATTGAATCTTGTTGCTCTGACTCTTCTCATTAGTAAGCATATTTAATCCATTGACTTCTCAAAATTAGTATCTGAGCTAAATTGCACATCAACACCAGATAGATATTGAAGAATTATATCCAAAGTTAGTAATGGCAATATTCAATCTAATGCCATTACAATTATTTAAGATGAACCGTTTATTAACCTACTTGTAATTATTCATCTTCTTTTATCAATGCACTTCCCACTCCCATTGTTATGAATCCTGCAAAAGGGAATGTTTTGAAAAAACCACATACATTTCCAAAAAAAAGAAACAAACCAAACAAAAAAATTATACTTCCTGCTGTTGATCTCATCTTTTTAAATTCCTAATTTTTAAACAAAGTGATTAGTATGTCTATGTAATAGACTAATCTAAACTCTAATTTCTAAAACTTCGATTAACTACTGAGTATTGCATCAACCGAGAAGCAATATAAATCTCAAAGAGAGTGCAGTATTTTATGAAGGATCATGTTGGCAAGGATTTATGTTTCCGAATGGCGTTGTTCATCAAGATGATCTGTTCGGCATGAAATGAGGGAGGCATCAAACTGTGAATTCCATGATCAAGTCCATCGTGCATCACATCTGTTGGTAGTTGGGAATGGTCTAATCCCAAAGTGTGACCGATTTCATGGGTGATAGTATTAGCAATCAAGTTAGACAATTGACTCAGATTCAGACTCGCTCGGTAAGAAGCATTAAGTACTTGGTCTATACGAACAGCAGCACGGTCTGTAACTTTACTATGACGGAAACTGGCAATTCCTAGATAGTCAACTGGTTCTTGATCAACAAACACATAAACATGGGTAAAGTTTTGGTTCCACTCTTTTTCATCAGGTGGTTCTGAGGTCAAAAACACATTGACACTCCTAAAAGCACTGAAGACTTTAGCAAGCGCATCTGCCATAACTTCTAGCATGGTGCTATTATCTTCAGTGCCGATAATCATGTTTGAAATATTGACCCAGACACAATGGCGAACTTCGCTGTTTTTTGCAACAATCAACCATCCACAATATGGACACACTCGCCAATTAGTTTGGATATGAGAACGGCAACCTTGACAGCGAGGTTTTAAAGGTCTATCAAGATTAATCCGTTCCCAAATTGGAACTTGCAACTTACGATTTGTCTTAGTTAAATCCAGGCGATCGTAGAGCGACATTTTACTTAGAGCCAGCTACCCAGCTAAAGCCAAAACGATAGTAATCGTCTGCCTCTTTATGTCCACTAAAGTATTTCTCTTCCTTTAAAATCGTAACTTCAGAGCCAATGTTACTTACCATAGCAGCAGCACAGAAAGGTCGATTTGTATCTGGGTTATTAAGTTCCAGATAAATTTCCTCACCATTACTGATTTTGAAAAGCATCCGACCACCCACAGACTTAAAATCGGGTGTTCCCTGATAAATTAGGGCAAAAAACATCACTCGTTTAATTGTGTCCGGTCTGTAAATGAACATATTTTCACCGTCTGAGGCTGCTCCAGTACGGTCATCTTTATCAAGAAAGATATAAGGAGAAGAATTTTTGGCTCCAAAATTTCCTCCTAGAGGCTGGATGACCCCTTTTTCACCATTTACAGTTTCATACATACAACCTAAGTCAAGGTCAGGAGCATTGTTACCTCTAAGCAACTTGGAAAAGAATCCAGCGTTTTGATTGGACTGCTGATTCCAATTCAGGTTGATATGAACGGTCAGTTGCTTAGAGTTACCTGCTTTACTCAGGTCTATTTTGTGGGAATCGCCACTCTTTTGAAGTGTAATAGCCATAATTACAAGTTTGCTCAGTATTTAAGAGTAAGAGCCAGCGAGTTCACCTAAGCCATTGACATTGACACCATTGCCAATAGCTGCTAATTTCCAGTCATCATTGTGTCGATATACTTCAGCCAAGACTATCCCAGTCATGCCCAAATACTCCTTACCAGAGAGATTATATCGAGCCAGTTCTTTGTTATTAGCTGCATTCACCAGGCGCACAAAAGCATTTTCAATTTGACTAAAGTCCTGCTTACGGGCAATGCAATCGTAAATATTAACTACGAAGACTAACTTGACAATCTGGGCAGGTATACGCGGCAAATCAACTATAAGCACTTCATCATCGCCATCACCTGCACCAGTTAAATTGTCCCCTGTGTGAGTTATGGCTCCAGACGAATGCTGAAGATTTCCGAAGTAGATAATATTCTCTTTAGCCGTTAACTTGCCATTTGCATCCAGGCAGATTACAGATGCATCTAGGTCATAGTTTTGACCACCGCCACCAAAATTACTAAAAAATCCACCGCCTGAGCGTTTAGCGACATCCCAGCCCAGTCCACACATCATTTTGCTTAGACCAGGGGCTTCTTTAGAAAGTGAAATCCGTTGTCCTTTCTGTAAACTAATTGCCATACTCAATCTCCTAGCTAAAACGGTCTAATAAAGCTTTTAATCCACCTTGATAGCCTGAACCAACAGCATTTAAACGCCACTCTCCGTCTTTACGATAGAGTTCAGCCATAATTAATGCAGTTTCGATTGAGTAATCTTCTACTAGGTCATACCGGACTACTTCTTGATTGCTCTGAGCATTAACGACGCGCACAAAAGCATTTTGAACTTGACCAAAATTTTGCTTCCGTTCTGCGGCTTCATGAATAGTTACGGTAATAAAAATTTGATGAACATCAGCAGGAACCTTTTGCAGATTAATTTTGATGACTTCATCATCGCCATCGCCTGCGCCTGTCAGATTATCTCCTGTGTGTTGAACTGACTTATTTGGATCTGGGCTGACAAGATTGTTGTAGAAAATGAAGTGGTTATCTGAAATTAATTTTTCGTTACTCCCCACCATGAAAGCTGATGCATCTAAGTCAAAGGCGAAGCCAGTGTCCATTACTTTGACATCCCATCCAAGACCAATAAATACCTCAGTTAGTCCTGGTGCAACTTTGTCAAGTGATACACGTTGTCCTTTTGTAAGCGTAACTGCCATGATTTGGTAGACTCCTTAAATTTTTTACTAGTATCAGTTATGTCTCTGCAATAAATAATTGCCTATTTGTAGCGTTCGAGAAGTGCTTGTAAGCCGCCTTGATAACCCGAACCTACAACGTTGAGACGCCATTCGCTTCAATCATTATGCGTCTTTTTTTTTACAATTTTATATAGTAAAAACACTTAATTTATATTTTTTTGTATTAAGCTTTTTAAGTGTTACTACTGGTACTGGGACTTAAATATTTTTGAGGGATCAACAAGCCTCAAACTCATGCAGGGTAAGGGAAATTCACCGAATGCTCAAAA
>JBGTMK010000392.1:0-7186 GCA_041743605.1 Nostoc sp. | reverse complement strand
TAGTATAAAACGCCGTAGTGGGAAGATAGACATAGTTGGAACTATGGACGATAGTACCACGAAGGAAATCCTTCATACCCTTCATCGGGCTGTTGGAAGCCTACCCTGTAACCGCTTCGGTTCAGTGTAGGAGTATGTCACAGGTGATTTCTTCGTATCTATAGGAATGTTATCTTCTTTGGAGTAGGCAATTACCAACCGTAACTTTTGCCAAATAGGCTTAGTTATGGCTTTCTCATGCCAAGCTCGTAGTAATGGAAGAAAGTTACAAGCTATGTGATAGGAGAACATGACATCAACGTTATCTAATCCCAAAACTAGCGGACTATTGATTGCTGGCAATAAATATTCTTCAAAGTAGTTTGTACAGTCTAAGTTGGCACTCACTGTACTTTTCCACTTCTCAGCCAGTTTATCTGGTAGATTTAATTCTCTGACTATCCTGGCACAGAACCACTGCAAGAAAGGCTTTAAAGTGTTGAATATTTCTTTTTCTGGCTCTTGAAAGTCTACTCGCACTGCTTGATAGCCTTGCTGAGTTCCATAATCCAAAATTTGTTTCATTAAGTAGGTTTTGCCCCATCGCAAGGGAGCTTTCACCCGGATTAATGCCCCTGGCTTCTTCACTTCTTTGTAACAATCAGCATAAAAAGCTTGATCGAAAAACGGAAATTCAAGTTCTGAGGTTAGTTCTCGATGCAGCAAACTTGACAATTCAGCCCAATTTTCATGAACTGTGGTTAATGGTACAGCTAATCCCCCTTGGGTATTGTCGTAAGCGGCGATCATCCCAACTACTGCTTGCAATTGAATATCAAACACAGGGGAACCACTATAGCCACCGATGATTTGTTGTGCGTCTGCCATTACCCGCAACCGTAACATCGGTAAGTTACCAAAACCTGAATGGCTGTTAGCATCAGTGATATTGCCCTCAATGGTTCCGCCTTCTGGGAAGTCTGAACGCCCATAACCAATTGAGCGAAATTGATTTCCTGGCTCAAAAGTTAGGGATAAGGGTACAGCTTTGCCTTGATAACCAGATAATTGCAATATGGCGAAATCATCGCGGGTGCGATCGCCTAAATAAACCAACTTAACCCCTTGTCCATTGACTCGCACATTTTCGCAACTCCCTGCGGACTCAACTACATGGGCGCAGGTGAGTAAATGTCCATTGGGTGAGATAAAAAAGCCCGTGCCTTGGATGCAACCTTCTGGAGTAGCGATCGCCACGGTACAAGCTTTAACTAATTCCCAATTCATGAAAATTTATTACTTGTTTTCTTCGAGTGCCAGTTTCCAAGTTATTTTCACCTTCAGTGATGCCTGCCCAGTGGATTCGACTACATAAACCGAGCCTCTGGCGGTAAAATTTACGCCAAACTCAACTTCTGCGCTTACGGGTTGTGATTCTTCCTGCAAGGTACGAAACGCCTTTGTAATTGGGCGACACCCGCGAACAATCAATTCCTTAACTGCATCGAAGTTAGCCTCTACTTTTTCTATAGGTAACTCGCCAGTGGGCGACACACGACCTACTGATGCTTCTGGTAGCTCAACTGCTACCAAAATTGTGCCGCCATCCTCTGTATTTAGTTCTAGAAGTTTACGAGCCATAATTCAATTAGCTTGTGACTATCTGTTAAAAGGGTAAGTAAAGTAATTTTTAAAATACATTTATATAAATTCTTTAGTAAACAATTTTTTTGGAGAAAGTATATATAAAGGGTAGTACCTAAAAAACTATACCAATAAACCAGTTTCCCTAAAAATTTACTTTTACCCCGTATCTTGCATCTATATGACTTCACAATCTTCTCGCTCTGACAAAATTCTGGTTGTTGATGACTCTCCTGATAACGTGTTTTTGATTAAAACTATTTTGGAGGAAGAAGGTTACACAGTTAGCACCGCAGAAAATGGAATTTCAGCCTTGGCAGAATTGAAAGCTTCTCCTTGTGACTTGGTTCTACTGGATCTGATGATGCCAGGTATGGACGGGTACGAAGTCACCAAGCACATTCGTGGAGAGATGAAATTGCCGCAATATATCCCCATATTGCTGATAACTGCCCACGATACACCCAACGTCGCCCACGGTCTAGACTTAGGGGCTGATGATTTTATCCGTAAACCTGTAACAGTAGATGAATTGCTGGCAAGAGTGCGATCGCTCCTGCGTTTGAAGCATAGTATGGATGAACGTGATGAAATTGCCCGCCAGCGAGAAGATTTTGTCTCCCGTCTCACCCACGATTTACGCACTCCCTTGGTAGCGGCCGATCGCATGTTGATGCTATTTCAGCAAGGTGCTTTGGGAACATTATCAACGCAAATGCAGGAAGTAATCGCCATCATGGCCCGTAGTAATATCAACCTGCTTACTATGGTCAATACCTTATTGGAAGTTTATCGCTTTGAAGCAGGTCGCAAAAGTTTGGCATTTCAACCAGTTAATCTGAGACAACTGCTAGAAGAAGTGATGGGAGAATTGTCACCTCTAGCCCAAGAGAAAGCACTGTCCCTAAATTTGGACTTTACTGAAGAGTCAAATACAGTGATGGGCGATCGCTTGGAACTGCATCGTCTATTCACCAATCTCATAGGGAATGCAATCAAATTTACTAACTCTGGGTCTATTACTATTCGTTTTACTTCTCAACGCCAGTTCGACAACAGTAGTCAATCTCAGTTATCTGGAAAATCTAATTCTGGTGACTACATTAGAATTGAGATAGCGGATACTGGCCCAGGTATTCCCACTGAAGAACAAGCCACCATATTTGAACGATTTCGCCAAGGCAGCCACAAAACTTCTGGTAGTGGCTTAGGATTGTACCTTGCTCGTCGAATTGTCGAGGCACATCAAGGCATAATTCTCCTTAATTCTGAGTTGGGTAAAGGTAGTGTGTTTATTGTTCTTCTACCCAGAAAAACAGAAGAAACTTAGTAATTATAAATTATGAATTGTAGAGTTATTTATCCTGAAAATTCATAATTTATAACCTTACTAATATTTACTTGATAACTTAAATAAAATATTCCAATTAGAAAATGAAACAATAAAAATATGCTGATCTAGTAGCAATAGTATTAAATAAACAGTTTTTTATAGGACAAACAAATGATTACCACTGAATTATCTAACGTTGGCGAAATTATCCAAAATCAACGAGAGTTTTTTCAAACGGGCAAAACTAAAGATATCACTTTTCGCATTGAACAACTTAAAACTCTCAAGCAAGCAATAATTGAGTATGAACAGTCAATAGTTGAGGCATTAAAAGCAGATTTACATAAACCGGAATTAGAAACTTATCTTACAGAAATCAGCGTAATTAAGGATATTGATTACGCCATCAAACATCTGCAAAACTGGAGTAAGCCAAAAAAAGCAGCGGTTTCCTGGGATTTTTTTTCATACTCAGCGAAAATTTATCCAGAACCATTAGGGGTTGTCTTAATTATTGGCCCTTGGAACTATCCATTTAACTTAATTATCTCACCTTTAGTAGGTGCGATCGCAGCTGGGAATTGTGCAATTCTCAAACCTTCAGAAATTGCTTCTCATACGTCTGATATTGTTGCTAAGATTATTGCCAAACATTTTGACCCTGCTTATATTGCAGTGGTTGAAGGAGGCGTGGAAGCAAGTCAAAAACTACTTGCAGAAAAGTTTGACCATATCTTTTTTACTGGTGGTACAGCCGTCGGCAAAATCATTATGGCAGCAGCGGCAAAACATCTCACACCAGTGACTTTAGAATTGGGTGGCAAAAGTCCTTGCATTGTAGATACTGACATTAATCTTGAACACACCGTCAGACGAATTACTTGGGGCAAATTTATTAATGCTGGACAAACTTGTATTGCCCCTGACTATCTTTTAGTTAATAAAAAAATCAAAAAAGATTTAATAGATGGTCTGGCAAAATCTTTAAAAGAATTTTATGGCGATAATCCTGTAAACAGTCCTGATTATGCCAGGATTATCAGTGAAAAACACTTTGATAGATTGGTTAATTTTCTCAAAGACGGTGAAGTTATCATTGGTGGAGAAAATCAATCTTCAGAGCGTTATATCGCCCCGACAGTGATTGATAATGTCTCTTTGGAAGATTCTGTAATGCAGGAAGAAATTTTTGGGCCAATTTTGCCTGTAATTGAATATACTGACATTGCAGAAGCGATCGCCTTGATTAACTCTAGACCGAAACCTTTGGCGTTATACTTATTTTCTCAAGACAAAAACCTGCAAAAGCGGGTTTTGCAGGAAACTTCCTCTGGTGGAGTCTGCATTAACGACACAGTGATGCAGGTTGGTGTCCCGTCTTTACCATTTGGTGGGGTGGGAGATAGCGGTATTGGCAACTATCACGGTAAAGCTAGCTTTGACACCTTTTCCCATAAGAAAAGTGTATTGAAAAACTCCTTTTGGCTTGATTTAAAATGGCGATACGCTCCCTATCAGGGCAAATTGCCAATAATCAAGAAACTTTTGGGTTAAAAAAATTTATGAGTTAGGAGTGAGAAATAAAAATCTACAGTTCCTAACTCTTGTACAGACGCGATTAATCGCGTCTCTCTTAAAACCCAAAAGCGTTGCTGTAACGCTCCTCAGCCCAGGGTTCACCACGGCGATGGTAGCCATTGCGCTCCCAAAAACCAAGTTCTTCACCAGCTAAAAATTCTAAACCATTAATCCACTTAGCACTTTTCCAAGCGTATAGGTGGGGAACAACTAGCCGCATCGGGCCACCGTGTTCAGATGGAAGGTCTTCACCAAATACTTTAAAGGCAAAGAAGTTTTCTTCGCACATAAAATCTTCTACAGAAATATTGGTAGTGTAGCCGCCATAGCAGTGTTCCATAATATAGGCTGCCTTGGGGTCTAACTCAACCAGACCCATAAAATCTGTAACTTTAATGCCAGTCCATTTGACATCGAGTTTAGACCAGCGCGTTACACAGTGGAAGTCTGCTGTGAATTCGTGTTGAGGTAGCGCCATAAAGTCTGACCAACTAAAGGTAGCAGGTTTTGCTAAACCCCAAACTTTAAACTCCCATTCCTCAGTGCTGACTTGGGGAGTTGCACCGTAAGTTAATACGGGGAAACCTTTAGCTAAGTGTTGACCAGGAGGAACGCGTTCGCTTTCTTCCTTCCCTGGTTTCTGAAAAAATTTTCCTAGCATAGTTGGAGAAAACTTATTTTTCTCAAGGTATTTACAAGTTTTTTTGTGGAGTTGCCAACAGCACCAGATGTTTTACTTTTTATATGATGACTTGATCATTACTTATGAATGATAGGTAATGGGTAATGGATGTTCCCAATTACTCACTACCAATTTTTTTCGATCTAATGAGCTTATGTAGAGTGTTTATGATTCATAATTCAATCAGGAAAGCTAAGAAAAAGCATTTATCCAGTAGTGAGAAGTTTCATTGGCAAAGTCACCAATCAAATCTATCGGTGCTGTTCATGCTTTTCCTGACTGGGAAATTATGATTCTTCTTCCTCTTCTTCAGCAGTTGGATATACAAATGTCGAACGTCCAGTCAAAATCGACTTGCCCAAAGATAGGGCTTTCTGAGCTTCGACGACAGCTTTGTGTCTCCAGGTAGCTCGACGTTTATCTCGTTTTGATTTGGAAGTTTTCTTCTTAGGAACAGCCATGTCAGCAGATATCGCGATTCTTGACAACCTTCTTATTCTAGGCCATCCACTGACGCCAAAGACAACAGTTGAGTCAGGAATAAGTTAAGAAGTTCCAAATCAAGGAACCTTGGCTTGGAACTTCTCTCTGTATCTCGCTCAATCCGTCATTTTGGGGTTGACACACTACTAGCTGCTGGAACTGGATTAGAGGTATTTTCAAAGAAAAGTAGCGATCGCGCAGTTTTAAAGTAAGTTGCCCAATTTTGAGCATCAGGACGCGAGCGCCATTGGGGACGACTAACTTCTAATGTCAAGACTGGTGCGATCGCTCCATAATTTTGTACTGACACAATGATTGAAACATCTGTCACCAAGATATCTTGGTCGAAGCTCCTTTGAGCCGCTGCCCTCGCAGCCGCTTCCGCCCTCCGCAGAATGGTTTCATAGTTTTCTTCCGGCAAACGGTCAATAGCTAGATCAACTCTAGCGGTGTAAGCTCGCACAACCTGGGGTGCGATCGCTTCCGTCAAAAACCACGCAGGAACAGTAGATATGAGCAAAACTACTAAAGGAACTATCCGGATTCTTCTGGCAATTTGGCTAATAACTGAAAAGGGAGTGATCGATGATGGTAGGTGAGCAAGATTTCTGCTCATGACCTTCTATCTCCTTAGTGATGATCTTTTATTGAAATTAGGTAAAAGGTATTTTCCGGTTGACTAACGTAATAAAAATTACATTCTAACTTAAGATTCGATCAGAATCACCTAGACTATAAGACACAGGTTAGCTTTGTTATTTTGGCAAAGCCAACCGCAATTTTAAGACCAGCAAACGATAACTGACAAAGAGCGGGATGGCAAATTACTGGGCGATCGCAATTGGCATCAATCAATATCAGTTATTTCAACCTTTAAGTTGTGCCCAAGCTGATGCTGAGGTACTAGATGATTTTTTGGTGACAGAAGCAGGTTTTCTCCCCGAACACTGTCTAGTCATGACAGATACCTCGCCGCCAATTGGGAATAGATCAACTTATCCAACCAAGGAGAATATTCTGCTGCTGCTTGAGGATTTCGCGGCGACAAGTTGGCAACCAGAAGACTATCTGTGGTTATTTTTTAGCGGTTATGGAGTCAACTACAAGGGCAAAGATTACTTAATGCCAGTGGAAGGCAACCCGGAACTCGTGGAAGAGACTGGCATAGAATTGCGATCGCTAATGCAAAGTCTGCAACTTACTGATCTAAATGTATTGCTACTACTCGATATCAACCGCGCTTTTGGCACTCAAGCGGATGCTCCCGTTGGTGAAGAAACCATAGAATTAGCCCAAGAACTACAACTGGCGACAATTCTTTCTTGCCAACCAGAGCAATTTTCCCATGAGAGTAGCGAACTAGGTCACGGATTCTTTACAGCAGCTTTGTTAGAGGCTTTGCGTTCTGGTAATGGTAGCAACTTGGCAGATTTAGAAAGCTATCTGAGTCTGCTCATGCCAAAATTATGTCAACACCACTGGCGTCC
>JBGTMK010000391.1:0-2284 GCA_041743605.1 Nostoc sp. | reverse complement strand
AGTATAAAACGCCGTAGTGGGAAGATAGACATAGTTGGAACTATGGACGATAGTACCACGAAGGAAATCCTTCATACCCTTCATCGGGCTGTTGGAAGCCTACCCTGTAACCGCTTCGGTTCAGTGTAGGAGTATGTCACTTATGAGACGAGCGAAATAGGTGGTTATGTTCAGGATGATATAAACGCGATCGCCCCGTTGCCGGCGAAAGTGCTGGACTGATTATATAAAGTGTAGTGCGAATTAGTTTTTCTTCATGAGTGCAGTCTGCCATTTCATTCAGGGGAACAACCCTGATTTTTTCATCAGGCCATCCGATGCGAAAGCAAATTGCAATAAGGGTTTCGGCTGGGTAATGTTCGAGTAATTTAGCTTGGGCATTTTCGACGTGACGCGCACTCAAATACAGACAAAGACTAGCCTGATGTGCTGCAAGAGTGGCTAATTCTTCGGTGGCGGGGACTTCTGTACGTCCGCTAATGCGAGTCAAAATGATGGTTTGGACTAAACCAGGGACAGTCAATTCTACTTTGAGTTTGGCAGCAGCGGCTTGAAAGGCGCTGATACCTGGTATGACTTCAAAAGGAATATTTGCCTCTGCGAGGAGGTGCATTTGCTCGTGGATGGCGCTGTAGAGACTAGGATCGCCAGAATGAAGACGGACTAGAGATTTGTGCTGCGATCGCACCCTATCGATCATAATCGCCAAAATTTCTTCTAAAGTCTGATTCGCAGTTCTAATGATCTCCGCATCTTGTCGGCAAACTTCTAAAATCTGTTCGGGTACTAAAGAATCAGCAAATAAAATAACATCAGCAGCAGCCAGTAGTTTCTGCGCCTTCACCGTTAATAAATCAGGATCTCCGGGGCCTGCTCCGACAATGTACACAGATGGTTCTAGAGCATATAGTGTTTTTTTATAGCTTAGGCTTTCTGTATATTCACTTTTAGAAGAACACATGGCAATCTCTCAAAAAAATATTTTGGCAAATTCTTCAGTATCTTTCCGGATTCACCCTCTTTCCCTAGTAGATAGTAATGGTAGATGCACCCTGGTTAAGCCCTAGAGAATACTCTGGGGCATTTTTTATTCTTGGGTATTGGGCATAGGTTATTTATTCTCCTCATCCCCCTCATCTCCCACTCTCCCCATTTACCTTAGAAGTAGGAACGACATCGGGTAAAGGGCGTTTGAGTAAGTAAAGCCAAGCTAATCCAACTAATCCCAATAAAATTCCTAGACTACTGACTACTTGTGCAATGCGTAATGGCCCCAGCATCAAGCTATCAGTGCGAAAGCCTTCAATCCACAAGCGTCCTAAGCTATAAGCTGGCCAGTAAACTAGAAATATTGTGCCTACCTTCAGACGTGGCTTACCGGCTAAAGACCGAAAAAACAGCGTTATTAGTAGCGTAAACACCATTAAATTCCACAGAGATTCGTAGAGAAAGGTGGGATGAAAGTAATCAAAACTGGCATATTGTAGAGGACGATGGTCTGGTGGAATATAAAGCTTCCAGGGTAAATCAGTAGGATCACCAAAAGCTTCAGAATTAAAGAAATTGCCCCAACGTCCGATCGCTTGCCCTAAAATCAGCGAAGGCGCTACTAAATCTGCCAGTTGCCAAACAGAAACCTGCTTGATTTTGGCAAAGATTAACGCAGCCAAAACGCCACCAAGAATCGCTCCGTGAATGGCAATACCTCCTTCCCAGATGGCAAAGATTTTTTCCGGAGTTGAAGCATATTTTGGCCACTCAAAGAAAACGTAATATAGCCGTGCGCCAGGAATTGCCCCAATTAATAACCAAAAGAACAAATCACCTAGCAACTCAGGATTAACATTGCGGCGCTTTGCCAAATTCTGGGAAAGGATGACGCCAATTAACACTGCTGTAGCAATCAATAAGCCATACCAACGGATAGTTAGTGGCCCTATTTTCAGCAAAATCGGCCCTGGAGAAGTAAATTGAAACGCCAAAGGTAAGATGGAAAGATCCAGTACCATGAAAAATTACCTAGAAAAGTTTGTTAACTACCCGCGCACTTTGCTAAGTACGGAGTTTTTTGGGTCTTGAATACTAGAACTACACTTCGATCCTCCACCACATTGTCGGGACGTAGGTAAAAATTCAGTATTCATATTTAGGAGTCTAGTTCCTAACGCCTAGTTGAGCATAACTTGTGCCACAAAACAATTGAGTTTCGTATCCTTACTCAGAGCGCAAGATGGTAGATTTGAGTAAGTTACACAAAACGGTTTCGATATAATCACCTAAACAA
>JBGTMK010000390.1:0-6410 GCA_041743605.1 Nostoc sp. | reverse complement strand
ATAGAACTAGTTAGCCAGTGGGCACCAAAACGACGTTTCTTCAATGGCTATGGGCCGACAGAATCTACGGTTTGTGCAAGTATCGCCCTTTGTGAGCCCAATGGAAAAAAACTCTCCATCGGTCAACCTTTGTCTAATATCCGCATCTACATTTTAGATGCTCACAACCAACTATTACCCCCAGGAATACCAGGGGAATTGTGCATCGCGGGAGTGGGTTTGGCACGAGGCTATTTGAATCGTCCTGAACTGACAGCAGAAAAATTTATTGAAGTTGATTTATTCAATCAAACTGAACGAATTTACAAAACTGGCGACCTGGCAAGATGGGGAGATGATGGAAACATTGAGTATCTGGGTCGCATTGACGATCAAATTAAACTGCGCGGCTTTCGGATTGAACTGGGTGAAATTGAATCGCTATTATTGCAACATACTTCAGTTAAAGAAGCTGTTGTCATTTTATATGAAGCTGATAATAATCCCAGGTTAGTGGCATATCTGACGGCGGAAAAATCCGCGAATTCCGGGGGTCAACTCAAGGACTACCTAAAAATTCGCTTGCCGAATTATATGGTTCCTAGCCAGATTATAGTGTTGGATAAGTTGCCCCTTACCCCTAACGGGAAGCTAGATCGCAGAGCATTACCAGCACCAGATATAGCCACTTCGATTGACTTTGAAATGCCAGTGACGGCAACTGAAGAACTGCTGGCTAATTTATGGCAAACTCTCCTGAAAGCTCAGTTTGTTGGTCGCAGAGATAACTTTTTTGAATTGGGTGGACATTCACTCTTAGCAACCCAACTGGTTGCCCGGATTCGTGACACATTTGGGGTAGAAGTGCCTGTCCGCAAGGTATTTGAGCAAAGCGTTTTGTCTGAGTTAGCTACAGAAATTGACAAAGCTGCTTACTCAATCCCCTTACCTCCCATCACTCCCCAAGCGGAAAATGAACCTAAAACTTTGTCCTTTGCTCAATCAAGACTCTGGTTTTTAGCCCAACTTGAAGGCACTGGAACCTCGGCTACCTACAATATGTCAATCGCCCTGCAACTTGAGGGCAACTTGAATATAGAGGCGTTGCGTGCAAGTTTTGATTATCTCCTCAAACGTCATGCGATTCTTTGCACCTATTTTCCCGGCTTTGAGGGAGAGGCGCAAGTAGTCGTTCAAAATCCTCTGGATATGGAAGTGCTGACGATTAAAGACTTACGAGCGCTTGATCCCCAAACTCAAACAGAAACCGTACAACAATTAGTTAATACCCATGCCCAAGAGCCCTTTGACCTAAATACTGGCCCCCTGTTCAAAGCGAAACTGCTGCAACTCAGGGAGCAGAAATATGTGCTGCTGATCAATATGCACCATATTATTAGTGACGGCTGGTCAATGAAACTATTTAAGCGAGAATGGGAACAGGCATATTCTGCTTTTGCTGCGGGGGATGCCCCGAATTTGTCACCGTTGCCGATTCAATACACTGATTATGCGGCTTGGCAGCGAAGTTGGCTACAAGGGGATATCTTAGAAACCCAGGAAAATTACTGGTTTCAACAACTAAGCGATGCTCCCTCATTGCTAGAGTTGCCCACTGACCATCCCCGTCCAGCCTTGCAAAGCTACCGAGGTGGCCACGAGGAATATTCTTTGAGCATTGAACTTACTCATAGACTCAAAGCCATTAGTCAACAACAGGGGGTAACTTTATTTATGACCCTGTTAGCGGCTTTTAGTATCTTACTATCTCGTTACAGTCGGCAAGAGGATTTATGCATTGGTTCTCCCATTGCTAACCGCACCCATAGCCATACCGAAGGGTTAATCGGCTTTTTTGTCAATACCTTGGTACTGCGTAGCCAAATCAAGCCAGAGCAAAGTTTTAGTGAGTTACTCCAACAAACTCGCTCCTGTTGCCTAGATGCTTATGCTCATCAAGATATTCCCTTTGAGTATCTAGTAGAACAATTGCAACCAGAGCGCAGTTTGAGCCATAACCCTTTATTCCAAGTCATGATGGTGTTGCAAAACACTCAAGGGGCTGGGACGAGTTTTAGTTTACCAGAGATAGATATTCAAGGGTTGGAGCAAAGTTATCCATTTGCCAAGTTTGATCTGACACTTGACCTTTGCGAAAGGAACGACCAACTACACTGTACGTGGGAATATGCCACCGATCTATTTGAGGCAGACACGATTGGGCGTATGGCGGCACACTTTGAAGTTTTGCTTGAAGCGATCGCCCAAAATCCCCAACAGCCTATTCGTAAGCTGCCCTTAATCACAACAGCAGAAATCCAACAGTTGCAACTTTGGAATCGAACCAACACCGATTATCCCAAAAATCAGACTTTAGTTACTCTGTTTGAACAACAGGCAGCACAAACCCCTGATAATATTGCGGTGGTGTTTGAAGACCAAAGCCTGAGTTATCAAGAATTGAACCAGAAAGCTAATCATCTGGCACATTATTTATTGAAACTCAAAATAGAGCAACAATTGCCTGATAATCCATTGATTGCGATTTACGTAGAGCGATCGCCAGAAATGGTCATTGGCTTGTTTGGCATCCTCAAAGCAGGTGGGGCTTATGTGCCAATTGACCCAAACTACCCGCAGGAGCGTATTCGTTTCATGCTCGAAGACTGTGGGGCAAAAGTTTTACTGACGCATAGTCAACTCAAAGACAAACTAGCGATCGCAGAACTTGAGCGCCAATACCAAGTACTATGTTTGGATGAAGATAAGTTTGTCAAGCAATCTACAGATAACCCAAGTTGCCAAAGTCAAGCCAATGATTTAGCTTATATCATTTACACATCAGGCTCTACTGGGCGACCTAAAGGCGTACAACTACTGCACCGTGGTTTAACAAACTATTTACACTGGGCAAAAGATTTCTATGCAGTAGCACAAGGGCAAGGTACACCTGTGCAGTCTTCCCTTAGCTTTGATGCAACCATTACCTCGCTCTATCTACCTCTAATTTGTGGACGTACCACCACTTTGGTTAGAGAAAAACAAGAAATTGAAGCTTTAGCAAACATCGTCAAACAAAACAAACATCTCTCCCTAGTCAAAATCACACCTTCGCATCTAGAAATACTCAATCAGCAACTCAATCCTGATGCTATGCGGGATCGAATTAATGCCTTTGTTTTAGGTGGTGAGGCATTACACGCTAACCAGATAATGCCGTGGCTGACTCATGCCCCCGATACCCGCCTGATCAACGAATATGGACCGACAGAAGCCGTTGTGGGGTGTTGTGTTTACGAAGCAACTGGAAAAAGGGATCTAATTGGCGATTTATTAATCGGACAGCCAATTGCTAATGCACGTATCTACATCTTAGACAACCAAAACCAACCCCTACCTCCTGGCATTCCTGGCGAACTTTGTATTGCGGGTGCTGGTTTAGCCCGTGGCTATCTCAACCGCCCCGAACTCACAACAGAAAAATTTATCGAACTCGACTTATTTGGTGAACAAGAGCGAGTTTATAAAACGGGAGATTTAGCAAGATGGTTGCCTGATGGTAACTTAGAATACATAGGGCGGATTGACAACCAAGTAAAACTGCGCGGTTTTCGCATCGAATTGGGTGAAATTGAAACTTTGTTAGCCAAACACCCGAAAATTCAGCAAGCAGTTGTGATTTTGCAAGGAGAAGATGCAATTGATAAACGTTTGCTAGCTTATATTGTACCCACACCAATAGATAACGACGTTGAAGATAAAAGTCTGCAAGTTGAACAGGTGGAACTGTGGCAACAAGTTTTTAATGATAGCTACTCTCAGCAACAAACCTCAACCGACGATCCAACTCTGAATTTAGCGGGTTGGAATAATAGCTACACAGGAGAACCGATTCCCCAAGCGGCAATGCAGGAATGGCGAGATACAACAGTTGCCCAAATTCTCGAACTTAAGGCGAAACGGATCTGGGAAATTGGTTGTGGGACAGGGCTGTTACTATTTAAAATTGCACCCCATTGTCAGCATTATCTGGGTACGGATTTTTCACCCAAAGCATTGCACTATATTGAACAACATCTCAAACAGCTGTCTCTCAATGAGAAAGTTACCTTAAAAACCAGTGCAGCTAACCAGTTTGATGGTATTGAGACAAATGCTTATGACTTGGTAATCATAAATTCTGTTCTCCAGTATTTTCCCTCTCTGGATTACTTTTTACAAGTGTTGGAGGGAGTTGTTAAAGCTGTGAAAACTCAAGGGTCAATTTTTATTGGTGATGTGCGTAATTTGCAACTGTTGGAAGCTTTTCACACCGCAGTCGAGTTTTATCGTGCCCCAAATGAGTTGTCAATTAAGGACTTGCGTCAACAAATAAAAAAAAGCATTAATACCGAAGGCGAATTATTAATTGACCCTGATTTCTTTATCGCCCTTAAACAAAGAATTCCTCGCATTAGTCATGTGCAAATTCAATTGCAACGGGGTTATGCTCAGACGGAAATGAGCCGTTTTCGTTATGACGTTGTTTTACACTTGGATAGGGCAGATACTCCCGTTGCAGAGCCACAATGCTTAGATTGGCAAGGTGAACAACTTAATCTAGAGACAATCAAGAGAATTTTAACAACTCAGCAACCAGATTTGCTAGGCATCAAGAACATTCCTAATGCTCGTCTAACTTCAGAAATGGCGCTGTTAGAAGAAATTGCTCAATTAGATGGTACTGTTACAGATTTAAAAGCGGCAGTTGCACAAGCTAAATCAGGGATAGAAACTGAAGCGTTCCGAACTTTAGTACGAGATTTGCCCTATACTCCTTTCATCCAATATAGCCCCACAGGATTTTCTGATTACGATGTTGTTTTTCAACGGAATATTCCTGGACAGGCGACAATACCACGATTTGATCGGGGTCAAAATTTGCGGCTGAAACCTTGGCAACATTATGCAAATCAACCGTTGCAATATCGTACCAATCAAGTTGACCCAGCGTTATTAGCCCAATTGCGGGAATTTCTAGCTAAAAATCTGCCTGATTATATGATTCCTAGCCATTTCACTGTCTTAGAACAACTGCCACTGACACCAAATGGAAAAGTAGACCGCCTCGCTTTACCTGCTCCGAATCGTGGGGTTGAAGGCTTACATGAAGCCCCTCGCAACCAAGTTGAACAACAACTGGCGCAAGTTTGGTCTGCTGTACTCGAACTTCAAGAGATTGGGATTCATGATAACTTTTTCGACTTGGGCGGCCATTCTTTATTGGCGATAAAATTGCTAAATCATATTCAACAAGTCTTTGAGCAAAAACTCTCCTTGAGCAGTTTATTTCAGAATCCTACTATTGCTCAACTGGCACAACAACTCTGCGATCCTGATGTTCAACAGTCAAATCCTGATTTACTTTCACTCCAACCTCAAGGAAATGCAACCCCTCTATTTTGTCTTCCTGGCGCAAACGGACACGCATTCTATTTTCGAGATTTAGCAATGAATTTAGGCACTGAGCGGCCAGTGTATGGACTTGAAACTCCAGGGCGAGATGGCCTTAGCCCTTTGCCTGACTCAGTAGCAGCCTATGCGAGTCAAATGATTGAACTATTACGCCAACAGCAAGTCAAGAGTCCATACATACTGGCAGGATACTCTTCAGGTTGTGCCGTTGCTTTTGAAATGGCTGCCCAACTCGAACAGCATGGTGAAACTGTGAGTTTACTGGCTATCTTGGACGCAGGATTGGTTTCTCAGCCTAAACATATAACTGATAGAACAGAGCTTGATTGGATTTGGCACATGATTGAACGGATTAGAGTCATAAAGGGGGTTTCTTTAGGACTAGAATACGATCGTTTAGCCGCTCAACCCAATGACCAAGCCCGTTGGGATTTGGCCGCAGAGTATCTATATCGATATAATGTCTTACCGGAACACTCAACCGTTTCTTTACTCAAAACCAATCTGAGGGTGATGAAATTGCTGACGCTCAATTACGCAACTTATCAGCCAAATTATTGCATTTATGCCCCCATTGTTTTATTCCGTGCTCAAGAAGTTAAGGAGATTGTCGTGCAAGAACTCCAAGCTATTTCTCGTTATGATGTACCGGATTGGGGATGGCAAACCTATACTAAAAAGCCTGTTAGGGTGATTTCAGTACCTGGAAATCACGGTCAAATGCTTTATGGCTCCAATGCAAAAATATTAGCCGCACAATTACAGAATTTTATGACATGATGAGGTCTATTTTCTGTACTTCAGTCAAAGCGCTGCGTGCAGAATTGGGCACTGGAGATTAGGAAATGTAAAGGGCAAATAGGAAAGCAATCCCTTTTTCATTTCTTCCTCTCTAGTGTTTCCGGTTGCCTTTTCAGTCGAAAAAAGATGTTCAGTTGATTTGTAGAATATGCCAACTAAAGCTTCTCGCGATCAAT
>JBGTMK010000389.1:0-12269 GCA_041743605.1 Nostoc sp. | reverse complement strand
TAAATTATTTAACTTAATTTTCCAAAATAGCAGTTTTTGGATTAGTTTATTTTGACTATCTATTCTCAATAAGGATTGCTAATTGATAGAGTATTGATTATCATTGATTTTTAAGCGTTTCTGCTATATCGAACTCAGGTTAGTTGGTTTAACCCAAGAACAGTTTGCGACACATTTGGGTGTTACTTATTCCACAGTTAATCGTTGGGAAAATAAACGCTCTAAGTTATCACCGATGGCTATGCAGAGGATTGAAAAACTTCTGCAAGAGATGGGTGAACAAGGGCAAAAACTGTTAGCGAAATATCAATCAAATTAGTTCTAAGTAACAACTAAGCAGATTTCTTTAGGTAAGTAGTATTGCTTGCTTAATTTTGATATGGCGATACTTGCAATGGGTTGTTTGGTGTCGCACTTTTGATAGAGAAATTGCAGATTTTACCTGCCAATCAATATTAATTAAAGTCGATACACTACAAGAGTTTTAAATAAACAAATTTTGAGTTAATAGAATATTGAAATGGCGCAGCGATTACTACAACTTGATGATGTTAGACATATAGATAGCCCACAGAATGTAGCATTTTTATTTCAAAAAATTGGCTACAATGCTTCTGCTCAACAATTAGCTATTGATGACTTGGAATTACCTGCTCGTGGTGCAGAAGCCATTTGGAACGCATACATGATTGCCGATCATCAGTATGGTAATGAGTCGCTGCAAGTTTTGCTGTTTCAGCTTCAAGAAAACGAATGGCTCTCGAATAGTACCGCCAGCAACAGAATGCGATCGCTGGCTCAAAGTCTTTGTAGACGACCCTCTAATTTTCTCCTGTTGGGTACAAAAAACTATGACCAATTGATGTTGGTCAATCCCCGCAAAACCTTTGATGCTGACCTGAATTTAAAAGTTAGTATCCGCAAGTTACTAATTGATAGAGCTAATCCCACCAACTATGACCGTGACCGTCTAGATGCGATCGCGGCTCGAAACCTTTCTCCCCAAGAACTGTATAAGGTGCAGTGTGAAGCCTTTGATGTAGAGAAGCTGACTAAAGAGTTCTACCGAGGTTATCGAGAAATCTTTGAGGAACTGCAACGGGTTATTAAAGCTAACAATCAGCATTCCTACTTTAATGACTCCAATCGGCTGCATCAGTTCTCTCAACGACTCCTGGGGCGAGTTATGTTCCTCTACTTTTTACAGAAAAAGGAGTTTTTGGCAGGCGATCGCAATTTTCTAAAGACTCAGTACAACAAACTACGCTCAGACCTAGAAGAAACCGATTTCTATAATCAGGTGCTAGAGCCGTTGTTTTTTGAAATGCTTAACAAACAGCGCCCAAATATGGATTCCCCTTGGGGTAAAATTCCTTATCTCAATGGTGGACTGTTTGACCGGGATTATGGTTCAGGCGTTATTGATGCGGCTGGCGTGGAAACACCTCCTCAAATCGAATTACCTAATTCTGTTTTTGACCCCAGTGGCGATAAAGGTATTCTCAGGTTCTTTAACAGCTATAACTTCACCGTATCAGAAAATATTCAGGGTGATGAAGATGCAGCAGTTGACCCTGAGATGCTTGGTAAGGTGTTTGAGAATATGCTGGCATCTGAAGAAAGAGGACAAAGCGGTACTTTCTACACTCCACGCGGAATAGTCCAGTTTATGTGTGTGGAATCCCTGAGTCGCTACCTAGCAGACCAGACAGATATGGACTTGGAAGCAGTCAAGAAACTTACAGAATATGACCCTGAACTACCTGGACAGGATATTAACCAACTGCTAACTAAAGAACAGGCGAAAAAGCTTAAAAAAGCTCTAGAATCCGTGAAAGTCTGTGATCCTGCTGTGGGTTCTGGTGCATTCCCAATGGGGATGATGCAGGTAATTTTGTCAGTTAAACAAGCGATCGCTCACCGCGAGGGCATGACTGTAGAACGGGGTAGTCTCACTATCAGTCAATGGAAGCGGGACATTATTGCTAATAATCTCTATGGTGTGGACATTAAGCCTGAAGCTGTTGAAATTGCCAAGCTGCGGATGTGGTTATCGCTAGTAGTGGATATTCCTGATATTGATGATGTGGAACCACTGCCTAATCTAGATTACAAGCTGATGTGTGGTGATTCGCTAATTTCTACTATTCAAGGTGAGCAGTTAATTCCTGACCCCACCAAAAACCAGCAGACAATGCTGAACGTTACCCCTGTACAATCAGCTATTCAACCTTTAATAGACTTGCAACACCAGTACTTTGAGGCTCATGCAGAGGAGCGAAAGGCACTCAGGGAGAGGATTTTAGAGGCTGAAAAGAACGTGTTTCAGGTTGCGATCGCTGACCGTCATTCCTTTGGGTTAGGGAAGCAGAGGGAATTAGAAAACAAAATTAAGCTGATGAAGGGCAAAGTCAGCAAGGCTCAGGAAAAATAACTTCAACAAATTGCTGATAAGTTGGCTGAGTTGGGTAAGTTTGCGGCTGAAGTGGAAAGAGGGATGCGATCGCTGTGGAAAATTTTCATCGCATCAATACTGACTGCGACCATTGAAAGACATTGATACTTGTCAGGTTATCTACTGATATTTTCCGATCTTACTTATTTAAGTGATACAAATTATACCCCTTTTAAAATACCTGTGTTAATTTTGCTATAGCTTACTCGTAGTCAGGGTTATATGGACTTTGTAGTTTTAGACACTGAGGGGAAACCGGAATTAAGTGAATTGGCGATAGTGGATAGTCAAGGACGGTTGATCTATGAGGGGTTTTCTAGTGATTATCCCAATCACAACAAGAATCTGCCTAACCTTAAAAGTCTCAAAACTCTGCTTACAGAGTTTCTGTCCCTTGTCCAAGGAAAGAAAATAGTTTGCCACTATGCCTTGCATGATATTGAGATACTTCAGTCCAGTTTTCGCCGAGTTGGTCTTTTTTGTCCCAAACTAGAATACGAGTGTACTTGGGAAAAAGCAAAAAGTGTTTGGCCAGAGCTAGAAAGCCATTCCCTAGAACACCTGAGTAAGCATTTTAATTTGCAGGTAAATAAGCGCTACTTTATTCGAGATATGGCTCATGCTGCTCGGTATGATGCCCAGTTTACTTACCAGCTTTATCGTCAGATGATGATTGAGCAATTAAAACAAAAGCCTAATCCATTTAGTGCTAGTCGGGTTGATACTCCGTTTCAGACTCACCCTGATTATTTTGCCACTTACCGCCAAGAATATCTTACTCTTGAGTCAATTTTGGCTGACATCAAACTAGATTCCAATCGCCAGAGTAAAGGAGTCGTAGTTATTGGAGAGCCGGGGACTGGTAAAACCCACTTGATGATGAGACTAGCCAATGAGCGACTAACCAATAATCGACTATTATTTATCCGCCAACCGAACCATCCCAAAGCAGTGCTGCATCACATCTACAGCCGCATTTTGGAGTCCCTGGTACAGTCGGTTGGTTCTGCTACTCAATTGGACTACCTGATTATCAATAGCTTTTATAAAATTCTCGGTTTCCGAGTTACATCTCAGAAAGACCAAGAAATTATTAAAGCTCTACAAGATAAAAATTTAGATGCGCTTGGAGCAGAAGGAACTGGGCGCAGACGAGATTACTGGCAACACATTGAAAAACGAATCAACGAGTGGTGGGCGGGTCATTATTCTTCTGGAGGTTTTGCTCTTGCTATTCTCAAGGGAATTGTTAAGTATTGTAGTTATACTGACCCACGACGCAAAGATATTACTACCCGTTGGTTAGCTGCTAACATCTTATCTAAAGAAGAGGCAGAATTAGTTGGTTTGCCAAATTGGGGAGAAGACCTCAGCCAAGAAGCCTTTTCTTTGGAAGCAATTTCAGTTTTGGCTAAACTATCTATCTTGGATGAACCCTTAATTATCGTCTTCGATCAGCTAGAAGGATTGGGGCTTTCACATAACCGAGAAATCTTACTGAATTTTGGGGAAGCTATCAAGGAAATTTTTACTCACGTTCCTAACAGTTTAATAATTCTCAATATGTTTCCCGATCGATGGGAACAGTTTCAAGCTAGCTTTGATAACTCAATTATTGGTCGAGTCTCGCAGTACCAGATTTATCTACGTCAGCCAGATGAAACAGAACTTGAAGCGATTCTGCGGGTAAAGCTTCAGGCGCTTGATATTCCTCTAGAAATATTATTTAGCTCTGAAGATTTGGAAGATATTCTTGGACAAAAGCCAATTAGAGGGGTATTAAACCGAGCAGCAGACTATTATAACTACAGGGTTCGTCAAATTCCTCTAGCATCTGTCAAAGAAAACCTGCATAAGCTTGATAGTAAAGAACAGCTAGAGCAACAGCTAAGAATTGTACAGCAACAACAGCAAAAACTAACCGAAGCATTTCTAGATTTGGTTCAAGCCATACAGGAACCAGGGTCGTCAGTTGATTTAACAAAATTGCGTCAGCAGTTTCTTCCTGAACCTCCTAAGCTTCAACTACATACCTCAGATAACATTATTGAGTATTTAACTCGAAAGAAGGCTGAACTTGAGCAGCAGTATAGTAACCTTCCGATCATTTCTGATTATGATGACATGGGTAAACTAAAAACTATTGCTGAAGCTTTTAACCATATAAAGCCAATTAGACTAACTCAATATCGTTTGGGAAAGCGAGTTTTACCAGAACATCTTGTGGTTGAAACTGGTAATAAAAATTATGTAATGGGGTTTCTGCAAGTTGACCCAAGTACTTCGTCTTTTACTAGCCGAATCACTAATTTCAATGAGCTAGTAAGCCTGCATCCTCATGACCGTTTTGGTTTATTTCGAGATGAGCGATTAACTGAAGTCAAGGGGAAAGTAGGAAGAGAGAGAATAACTCAACTGAATAATTCCCTGAATGGAAAGTTTAAGCCGTTCGCCAAGGACGATAGAATTGCTTTGGATTTGACCTATCAGACAATTATTGACATTCAAAATAGGGATTTAGATGTTGATTTGGAATCAGTTTTAAAAGTATTTATCACTTATAAAGAATGGCATCACTGGCTGTTCAGTATGTTTGAACTGGGTAAATCTTTTGCAAAAGCAGCATAAGTATTATAAGTTGTCTAGAAAAAATAAATTATGAATATTACAACTATCCTTGACCAAATCGATCTCGGCAGCATTGCACTCCCAGAGTTCCAACGTGGTTACGTATGGAATCGTGACCAAGTGCGTGGGTTAATGAATTCGCTTTATCGCAAACATCCTATTGGTAGTTTATTAGTATGGGAAACCAAAACTGAACAAGCTATTGACTATGCTCGTGGTGATAGTAAACTTTCCGCAGGTACGGTTAAACTTCTGCTTGACGGTCAACAGCGCATCACTTCTTACTACGGGATAGTACGCGGTAAACCACCACAGTTTTTTGACGGTAACGCCGAAGCTTTTACAGGTTTATATTTCCACTTGGAAGAAGAAATATTTGAATTTTACGCTCCTGTCAAAATGAAGGATAACCCATTATGGGTAAATGTGACTGAACTAATGCAACAAGGAGTAGGAGTTTTTATTGGAAATTTATTAAAAATTCCAGAATTATCCTCTCAACTGACTACTTATATCAATCGCTTGAACAAACTTGACGGTATCAAAAATATTAATCTGCATATTGAAGAAGTCAGTGGTGAAGATAAAACAGTTGATGTAGTTGTGGAAATTTTTAACACTGTCAACAGTGGAGGAACCAAGCTATCTAAAGGTGATTTAGCACTAGCAAAAATTTGCGCTCAATGGCCTGATGCTCGCAACGAACTCAAAGCACGCCTGACAAAATGGAAAAAAGCAGGGTTTGAGTTTCGTTTGGAGTGGTTGCTGAGGTGTATAAACGCAGTTATTACCGGAGAAGCAATGTTTTCCGCGCTCAAAGATGTTAAAACTACGACATTTAAAGACGGGCTATACAAGGCAGAAAAAGCTATTGATACTTTGCTTAACTTGATTTCTGGACGGTTGGGACTAGATCACAATCGTGTACTTGGAGGTATTTATGCATTCCCTGTGATGGTACGTTATCTTGTTGATCGTGGTGGGCATCTAAGCAATTACAAAGAGCGCGACAAGTTATTGTACTGGTATGTACATACTTTATTGTGGGGAAGGTATGCCGGTTCAACCGAAAGCGTTTTAACTCAAGATTTGCATATATTAGAGTCTGAAGATAACCCGCTAGATCAACTCATCACCAACTTACGACAAAATCGCGGGGACTTGGAGATCAAAGCTGTTGACTTTCAAGGCTGGGGTATGGGGGCAAGATTTTACCCGTTACTTTATATGCTTACTCGCGTGCATCAAGCACAAGATTGGGATAGCGGCATTGAACTATCCAAAAATCTTTTAGGTAAGCATAACTGCTTACAAGTTCACCATATTTTCCCTAAGTCGCTGCTTTACAAAGGCAGATATCCGAAATCGGAAGTTAACGCGATCGCTAACCTGACATTTCTAACCCAAGAAACCAACCTCAAAGTCTCAAACCGACACCCTTCGGAGTATTTTGAGGCATTTGAGACAACCCAACCGGGTGCGATCGCAACGCACTGGATACCAATGGAACGCAGTTTGTGGCAAATTGAAAACTACCGTGATTTCTTAACCGCACGCCGTGAACTTTTAGCTCAAGCTGCTAATAAATTTTTGAATAGCTTACTCGCTGGGGATATTCCAGAAGCAAAAGCGATAGATTCTGTTTTAGAACCAGAAGCGGAAAGCTCTACTGCGGTTGTATCACTGGCTGAAGAACGAGTTTTGGAAGAATGTAATGTATGGGTGCAGGAGCAGGGATTACCGATTGGTGAATGGATGTACGAAATTGCTGATTCGACAGGAACAGTGAGTACAGTACTTGATTTAGCATGGCCCAATGGTTTGCAATCCGGGAAAAGTCAACCAGTTGCCCTGATAATTGATGCAGATCAAGAAATAGAAGAGGCTGCAAATCGTCTTGGTTATCGCTATTTTACCGACATAAACAGGTTTAAAAGCTATGTTATCCAAGAGGTCTTAGCTGTTGATTTTCCGACAGTAGACGATTACAAGCAAGCCTTTATAGCTATCAGCAGCCAACTGACGGATAGCCATAAACTTATGCTCAAAGCTCACTATCATTCACCCGTACAAATTATCACTGCAACTGAGTTAGCAGAGGCGGCTGGATATGAGCATTTTGGTGGTGCAAATCTTCAATACGCCAGAATAGCAGAACTGGTTGCAAATCACTTAAACTATTTGCCACCAGAACGAGACGACAATGGTAAACCATTCTGGTCACTAATGTTAGCTTCCGGGTACTGGAAAACATTGGAAGATGCTGAAATTACTAGTCAACGAGAATGGCACTGGCAATTACGGGAGCAGGTTAGTCAAGCTTTAGAAAATTTAGGTTGGGTATAAGCCAGGTATAAATCTTTCTAATTTAGTTAGTCTCTGGAATGTAAATCTATATGGGTATTCTCTTCCAACTTATCGGTACATTAATTAAGTGGAGTGCGATCGCTATTATCTACCTCACACCTGTTCTAGGTGTTTGGTTAGGATCTTCCCTAGCTGCTTACAATAACCGTTCTACTTCTTTAGCCGTACTAGCAGGGGTGTTTCTCTTTCCCATCTTACCTATGCTCTGGGAACTACGGGCACAAAGCAAGGGCAGTCGGAGCAAAGAGCGCATTTTGACTTGGGGCGATCGCCTGACGCTCAGAACCCTTGTAATCAACTTTCTGGCGATCGCTGCTTTATTAGCATGGCAACCGCGTTTGAGTTTTGTAGCTCTGTCAACGCGAGGCGACTGGATGCTGGGCGACTTGCAAGGGCAACCTGCACAGTTAATTCGACAGAATTTATTCAGGCTGGCAAATGGTTTGGAAGGAATGTATCTCAGCTTCAATACAAATCCTTTTGAACGTTACGATGACGGCAGTAGTAAAGTCCAACCACAACCCCAAACCGACCGAGATCCTTTTGAGAATTTAAAACAGCCAGATACTGCCAAACCACAGCCGGCTAATAATACCAATGGTTGGGCGTGGCAAGGTATGGGAATACATCCCGCAGTTGCCAATATGCCCAGCAGTGTAGAGACAAGCATCGCATCAGTTGCTCAGTATATTGTTAGTAAAGAATCAGATCCAGTACAGCGAATTAAAGCTCTCCATGATTACGTTGCAGATCGAATTGCATATGATGCTGAATCTTATTTTGCAGGGCAATATCCACCACAAGATGCCGAAACTGTATTTAGAACCCGTAAGTCTGTGTGTGCCGGCTATGCAAAATTATTAGAAGCATTGGGTAAAGCAGCTGGAGAAGAAATCATTTATGTCGTAGGAGATGCACGGACTCAAACCAGCGACCTTAGCGGTCAAGGTCACGCATGGAATGCAGCAAGAGTAAAAGGACAATGGTACTTAATTGATGCTACTTGGGATAGCGGTTATGTTGATCGCTCGTCAGGTTTTACAAAAAACTATCGTACTGAATACTTAATGCCGCCACCAGAAGTTATGGTGATCAGCCATTTTCCAAAAGATCCTGCTTGGCAGCTGTTATCAAATCCATTACCGCTTGGTGAGTTTTTGCGCCAGCCGATGATGAAACCAAAGTTTTTTGCTGATGGCTTGCAACTTGTCAGCCCTGTGCGATCGCAGACGAATGTAGGTGATGAGGCAAAATTAGTATTGGCAAATCCTAAGAATGTTTGGTTATTAGCCAGTTATAACTCAAAAGGTGGAGGCAACTCCCAATCTTGTGGTCACGCGGTACAAGGAGATCAAGTTACGTGTAAACTTCCTGCCTCCGGTTCCTATGAAATGCGGTTATTTACCTCTACTGAAAGTCAGGGTGAATTTAATTATGTAGGGCAATTAGAGTTTAACAAGTCGTGAGAAAAATTTTTAAACATTAAAAATTAAGCTAAAAAAAACATGATTAATACTGAGTTTCATCCTTAACCCCATAAAAGATAATCGTGAAAACTGAATTACCTCCATTAACTAATTGTGTTCTATTCTTTGTAGCTGTCATAAGTGTGGTGTATTTATATAGCAGCATAGCTCAAAGAAAATTAATTAAAAAGCAACAAAAAGTAGAAAGACCTAAATCTAGTTTTGGCTTTTTGATATTATGGAATCAAATTTTGTTAATTTCCTTTTTTTCTGTAACCTATATTATAGGATGGGATGCACCCTCAGTTGGTTTAAAACTTGAAATATTACCAGTATTTTCCTTAATGATTGGCTTGGGTTTCTATTGTATATTTGTGTTATTTTTAAATAAAATTCTAAATCTTTTGAGAGTCAGTCAAATTGTGGAAGATGATGCTTATCTTGTTTCTGTAAGGCTGATGCCACGCCAAAAACTTCAGAAAATATTATTTATGATTGCCGTATGTATATTAAACCCAATAACAGAAGAGTTGATATTTCGGGGAGTATTAGTACACCAATTAGCCATATATATAAATAATTATTACTTAGCAATTATTTTGGGTTTGTTTGTAAGTGTTGGAAATCATATTTATCAAGGAAGGCTACATATTATTACGCATACTGTCTTTTATATTTTCACTGTAACATTGCTTTATTCAGATGTAGGACTTATTGGGTCTATAGGTTTTCACTTAGCAGGAGATATTTACCCGTTCATGTGGCTTAAATATCAGGTTAATAACTATAAACAACGAAGAAGGGAGGAACGCAGAGCCAAATATGTTTCCAATTAGAATATTAGAAACTCTCTTTATACATAGAAATGTTATTAAAATTTTATGTGAGGGTGATGTTCTTGAGTTAAAAGCAAATAACCATAATAATGCTTGGAGAATTTTCACACCAAATAATGATGAAATTGGTTGTCTATCAAAGAGGGGAACACAACTTCTTAAGCATAAAGGTATTTTCCCTGGACAGTTCCAGTTTCAGCCTGGTGAAGTAACAGTCCGATATCTATATCACCATACTAAGAGAGATGACATAACAGGAAAAACTTCGGAGAATTGGTTTGTTGTGATTCCACAAATTCGAGTATGTAGAAATGCTAAAAATTATGACGATCGCTGCTACCATCCGAGCAATACTATCCCAATGAAGGGTAGAATCGGCTATTTATGAAATATCCACTATTAGTTTTAAATTTGTATATGTCTGATGTAAATAAGCCAAGTAACCATACCAACAATATCTTTAAAAAAATCTTGTTAATTATTGGAACTGGAGGATTATTACTTGGGATTCCGATTATGTTTATTCGAGTTCCACCAAGCTGTGGCTGTGGTGATAGCAGTAAAGCTACAGTTGGAAGATTTATTAATGCACAACAAGCATATTTCTCGGAGAAATCAGCTTTTGCTCAATCGTATAGGTTGTTAGAGCTTGGAGATGGAGATGCACCAACAGCTACAAGCCGCTATCGATATACAGTAGACATGAGTAAGGATAAGTCATTTATATATGCAACTCCGATAAAAGAATTCAAAACTGATATATTTCAATTAGGACTGACCAAACAGGGCTTCAACAGCCTGATAGGTGCAGTTGCTTACGAGCAAAAAAATAAAACTACTATTTCAATAATGTGCCGCTCCGAAAAACAGACTTTAGCTTATCCTTCCCAACCTATTTTTAAACAAGGTAATTTTAGCTGCCCTATCGGTTTTGAAAGTATCAAATAAAATAGTATGCAAAGTTAACTACTTAATTAATCTCCTGATTATGTAAGAAAGTTTACAACTAATTAAGCGATGGCGCAGAGCGTTTAGTATAAACAGTTTTGATGGTTGCCCTAATATAGCGTGTGTAACGTTCCAATCCAAACATCTCCTGTTTTAATAGCAAAGTACTTATCACCATTCTGGAGAAAACCTGACCTGTAAGCTTTTTGTTTGATTTTGTTAATTTCTGCTTCACTTAGCTGGTCAATCTTTTCATAAAAATAACTCTCTTCGGCGTGGAGTTCCCACTGAAAATTTTCAAGACTGAAGTTGTTAATTTTATATTTTTCAAATGGAAATGCTCTCTTTTCGTTGCTCTTTGTAAAAGTATTGTTATATCCAACAATCCAATCTCCAGTTGCTGCTACAACTTGAGAGTTAAAAAAATGATGGTCAAACAACCATATCTTTAAGTAAAAAGGCTCTCTCCACTCCTGAAGTTTTTTGTGCCAATTTAAATAAATCTCTATTAAAGCCTCTAGTATTAATCGTTTGTACCAAATGGGAGGATTTCTTTTTACTAAGCGATACCAGGGGTCAATAGTGATCTTGACATAATCTCGTTGAGACTTGTGCAATTTTGCTGTATCTAGGGTGAGATTGTAATTCTTCCAATAGTTAATTTTTCTAATCTGCTTTTTCCAGCCTCGAATCTTTTTTTTATTACTGTACGGGTTTGACATTGCAATTCTACAGGAGCTAATTAATCTATTACTGTAGTATGTATATATTTGGCTTCGAGTTACTTTATATAAACCTGAAAGCTAGCGCAAAAATACAAACCACTAAATCCCGGATTTCTTACCATACCTCGAATGGAGGAGTAATTAGTAGTGAGTAGTGAGTAAAGTCTTCACTTATTACTCATTACTTATTACTGAGTATTTACTATTACTCATCATCAAACGCAAAGGAGCTTGTGAGAAATGCGGGTAAATGTGTGTAGGCGCAGCCCGTGGTTTAACTCAGATTGTTTCAAAATTGCCTCTAGCAGTGCAGTCGGTAAGCTGCTATTTACCATGTATTTACACTGAATGCTTAATTACAGAAAAACTTTTAGTTTATGTTCTACTCATAATTGTTGCCTTTAAATTACTTAAGCTTCATCACTTAAACTAAATTTAAACTCTTTACTACGGCTTTACACTTATTAGTGTTTACTTTGCAGCTTCTTGAAGATAATATCATTACTTTTATCATTGTGATAACAGTTTGAATGATTGATATTAGAGAAGTAGTTTTAATTTGAGTTGATTAAATCAGTGAATAAAAAATGGGCGACTAAACGACTCACAATTAATCTGGCATCAGGGGAAGCAGAAAGATTAGAAAAATACTGTTCAATCACAGGACGACCAGCAACCGATGTGATTCGAGAGTTGATTCGCTCTTTGCCAACCCAAGAAACACCAAATGCAAATTGAACCGCTTGATGAGTAACACTCGCTTTTTTGTTTAACTCAAGCACACAATACCAAAGCAAAAAACTGGTTCAGGTAATGCTGATTGCTGTATCAATAAAAAATCTAC
>JBGTMK010000388.1:0-10038 GCA_041743605.1 Nostoc sp. | reverse complement strand
AGTAAGCGTGACGAAGAGATGAACATTTAAGCACTGAAATATCAGTAAAATAGTTGGTTTCATCGGCACGCCGGTAACAAAATAACTAATTTTTAATCGCTAGAACCCTTGATTTTTAAAGCTCTTTAGGGAATGAAACAGGCCTGCTTTATAAGGGGGGATTAAGGGGGGTGATACGACTTATGTGTACACCGTAGTCCGAGTAGTGACGCGATCGCTGTATCCTAGTTTTAAGTCGCGCTGTGGCCGTGGCATAAGAAGAATTTGTCATCCTCTAATTCTCCCCATAATATCTATGCCCTTTAACATTTTTTCTAAAACCCCAAAACCTGAACCCGCAGAGATGACTGGTTTAATCAAAATATCGGGATGTGACAACCCTAAGCGGCGCGGGGATGTGATTTTTGTTCATGGTTTAGGTGGTCACGCACGAGGAACTTGGCATCCGCAAGAACTACGCAACGATGATAATTTCTGGTTAACGTGGCTTGCACAAGAAAGACCAGATTTAGGTATTTGGTCTTTTGGCTACAAAGCAGAACCCTTTGAGTGGAGAGGTTCAACAATGCCACTCTTTGATAGAGCTAGTAATTTACAAGAATATTTAGAAGTTTATGATTTTGGAAAATACCCAATAATTTTTATCGCTCATAGTATGGGTGGATTATTAATCAAAGAAATGCTGCGTAATGCTCAGACTTTTCAAAAAAAAGCAGTTATTCAACAGACAAAAGGCATTGTATTTTTATCCACTCCTCACACTGGTTCTCATCTCGCTAACTTAGTCGATAAAATTGGTATTTTGGCACGAACCTCTGTTAGTGTTAATGAATTGAAAATACATATTCCCCAACTGCGTCAACTTAATGAGTGGTATCGGCAAAATGTTGATTTTTTGGAAATTACTACAAAAGTTTATTTTGAAACAAAGCCCACTCAAGGTTTTTTAGTTGTAGACCCAGATAGCGCTAACCCAGGCATCAAAGATGTCCAACCTACTGCTACAGATGACGACCATCTTTCTATCACCAAGCCAAAATCAACAGAGAATTTAGTCTACAAGGGAGTGAGTCAGTTTATTAAGCAACAATTGCTAATTAATCTAGGCAATGTTAAACAACCAACACCAAAAGTAAAAGAGAACAACTCCTCAGTGATTTATGAAAATCCTGATGGTCAAGTTCCTCTTAACTCCCCCTTTTATATCGAGCGTCCAGAGGTGGAAATTAAATGTTATGAATCCATCCTGCAACCAGGGGCATTAATCCGCATCAAAGCGCCGCAAAAGATGGGTAAGACTTCTTTAATGAGTCGCATTCTTAACCATAGTAAACAAAAAGGTTATCGCACAGTTTCTCTTAATTTATGGAGTCAAGAAAATCTTACCGATCTCAATAATTTCTTACAGGCATTCTGTGCAACTCTGAGTTATGAATTAGGGCTAGAAGATAAAATAGATCAATCTTGGAAAAGACGCTTAAGCAGTCAAGTTAACTGCACTAATTATTTAAAAGACTATTTATTAAAAAATATTAATACTCCCCTAGTATTAGGCTTAGATGATATTGATAAAATTTTTCCTTATCCCGAAATTGCTCAAGAATTCTTTGCTCTACTCCGAGCTTGGCATGAAAAGGGTAAAAACGAAGAAATCTGGCAGAAATTGCGTTTAGTAATTGCTCATTCTCAAGAAGTATATGTTTCCTTAAATGTCAATAAATCCCCCTTTAATGTGGGTTTATCTGTTGAAATAGGAGAATTCAACGCCACACAAATAAAAGAATTAATCCAACGACATCAATTAAATTGGTCAGATACACAAATCGGACAATTAAGGGGAATGATTGATGGTCATCCTTATTTATTAAGGACTGCTATTTATCAAATTGCCACAGGTAATTTAACTTTAGAACAGTTCTTGAAAGTTGCTCCTACTGATGAGGGATTATTTAGAGGCTTTTTACATCCCTATCTTTCACTGCTAGAAGAAGACAAATTGTTAAAAGCAGCGATGAAAAAAGTGATTGAGAGTGATATTCCTGTTAAGTTAGACTCTGCACAAAGTTTTAAATTACGCAGTCTGGGGTTAATTGAATTTAAAGAAAATAAAGTTCAATGCCTTTGTAATTTATATCGCCTTTATTTTCGAGAACGCCTATCCGAATGATTACACCCAGCTTGAGATGATGAACCATCAATAATTAGCGATCGCACTCTTGTATCTCACAGAACGATTAAGCAAATAAATTCAATAAAGCTTTCGCCTACCCTTGTTGCAAGCATTACAGGCAGAAGTTTTCGGCTCAAAATCAATACAAGCGATCGCATCCTCAGAACAAGCCTTTTTTGGGTGTACAGTACATTTGAGGCGGTAGTCATTGGTGAAATATTCACAACCAGAGCAAGGAATTTCATGCAGCGTTTTTAAATGAATTATTCCTTTTTTCAAGGTTAACCAGAAACTACCAATAAATAGAATAATTATTGTCCAAGTGCAAAATGCACACAAAATCATACTTAACATTAGTCATCCTCATAAAATTTCTAAAAAAATGCCCGTAATCCACTGCTGTTAACCACAGGCATAAGACTTCATTTAGCTAGTGTTGAGTGAAACTTAATTAAGGTAATACCAATTTCAAAAGACCATTTGTAGAGACGCGATTCATCGCGTCTTTATTTGACGCGACGATCGCCAAGAGTGCCAAACATAACCTAAGAAGGCTACCACACCAAGAAAGAACTGAATATCTGCCAATCCTAAACGTTCTGAACCGTAAAATTCTCTTGGAAAAACTGTCGTGTTGTATCCCACAAACGCGGTAGAAATCCAAGCCATCAAAGCTAAACCTAGCAAGCTATAAGAGAGAATTTCTTCACCATTCTCAATTGGTAAAATTCGTCTTACCCAGGTAAAAGGTTGTACAAGAATATGCCACGCGCCACCAGCAATTAAGATGAAGCCAATCCAAATGTGACCACCAATGACATCTTCTAAGTTATCAACACTTGCCATCCCTAAAGGAGTCCAGTTACCATCTTTCAGACCAACTAAGTAGCCAAAAATTATTTCTGGATTTAAATTGGGATTGCTAATTAGGCGGACATTTCCGAAGTTAGTATCATAAATTCCGCCAAAAACCATAGCCTTTAGCACTAACAAAAATGCTCCCAAACCTAGAATAATTAGGTGATGACCTAAAATTAAACCCAATTGCTTGGGGTCATTCCATTCATAGTGAAATCTTGCCGTCTGTCCACCAGCATTATATAAAATTGCCGGAGCGCGAAAAACATGAAAAAGTCCACCTGCACCCAATACAGCAGAAGCAACTAAGTGCAAAATGCCAATTACAAAATAGGGATAAGTATCGACTACTTCACCTCCAGCACCTACACCCCAACCCAAAGTTGCTAAGTGGGGTAACAAAGTCAATCCCTGTTCATACATTGGTATGCTAGGAACAAAACGTGTAACTTCAGATATTGTGATTGCTCCTACCCAAAACATAATTAACCCTGCATGAGCAATGTGAGCGCCTAATAATTGACCAGATAAATCAATTAAACGAGCATTACCCACTAACCACAATAAATTTGTGTCTGCGGCTAAGGTTCTATCAGTTGTAATTGTCATAATTAAATACCCTTAAAGGTGGGGAGTAGGGAGTAGGGAGTAGGGAGTAGGGGACAAATTTCTAACTCCTAACTCCTAACTCAGCACTTATTATGATTCGCTACCGATGGCATTTATTGCCCTTTCAATTCGGCTAAAGTCAACGCCAATTGCTCGTAGCGCGTGCCACAGATGACCTTGCAAGAAGAAGAAAGCTAAGAAGAAATGAGCATTTGCTAACCATGCTCTGGAAGTGTAACCACCGTTAGCTAACTTAATGCTGTCGGCAAAATAAGGGCTAACTCCAAGTTTTACTTCCAAAGTAGAGCCATAAAATTCCACAGGATAAGCTAAAGTATTCACCGCACAAAAGTAAGCTGCAACAAATCCTGCTAAAGCAATACCACCCAATGAGTAGGAAAGGATGGCTTCACCAGAGAAGATTAAAAGCTTTTTCGCCCAAGGTAAAGGCTCTATGAGGATGTGCCAAATACCGCCGCCAATGAGTAACAAACCTACATAGATATGACCGCCGACTAAATCTTCTAAGTTGTTAACAGTGGCAAAGTGGGTTTGATAGCCATAAATAACCAGGGGGTTGAGGGTGGGGTCAGTGACAACTCGCACATCGTGAATTGTTGAGTCGTACAATCCTCCCCAGAACATGGCTTTTCCTACCAGGAGTAAAGCACCTAATCCCAAGAAAATCAGGTGATGTCCTAAGATAAACCCAAGTTTTTTCGGGTCGTCCCATGTAAAGTGAAATTTCCGAGCGCGACCGGTTGCGTCTTTTAAGTTTTTTGGAGCTTTGAAGGTGTGGAAAAGTGCCCCTGCACCCAGCACGGCTGAAGAAATTAAGTGTAAAGCGCCGATAACGAAATAAGGGTAAGTATCGACTACCTGACCACCTGCGCCCACACCAAAACCCAAGGTGGCTAAGTGGGGAAGCAAAATCAACCCCTGTTCGCCCATAGGTATTTCGGGATTGTAGCGAGAGATTTCAAACCATGTAAACGCCCCAGCCCAGAGCGTCGTCAACGCTGCTTGTGCTACATGAGCGCCGATAAATAAGCCAGAGAGATTGGCGAAGCGGGCGTTACCTGTCCACCAATCAAATTTGAGGTTGGGATTGCCGTATGTCTGCATTGTTAAGCAATTCGTAATTGTTGCTAATAATACTCAATTAGTTGGTTCTTGTTTCAGCAGTTAAATGTCGTGTGAGTTCTACCACAGGAGACGCGAAGCTTTTATCCAAGGAAATAAAGATTATTCCAATTCACCGCAGGCGTTACTGATGATCCTCAGATATCACTTCTTGTCATCCGCTCTGCTTATTGAGAGCTAGTTACCAATTATTGAGATTACAAATTTAGTCTATTGAAAATAATTCTTATTTAAAACGACTCTTTACAAAATGTAATCATTAAAACTGGAGGAAAAATGACCAACGCAAGCGGAGCGACAATACTAACTATCACCGCTCGAACTACTAAGGAAATATTACTTTTTAAGCGTGGGTTATTCTGCTTTCTGCCTTCATGAATAACTTGTAGAAGTACTAAAAGATAGTGCAGATGCTTCCAGTAGATGGGGATGGTGGTGTTGCCAGAAACTCAAAATTTGTTCGCCAACCTGTTGAGGATAGAAGTAATGAAAAAAATGATATCCCTCTGGGCATTCCCAGAGCTTATCTTCTGGCTTAAACCAATTCAACCAGTCATGCAATACAGTTGAGTTGACTACCGGATCACTCTTGCTACCACATACCATCATTGGCATAGAAACTCCACCCTTGGGTAAATAAACCAACTTAAATAAAGAGTGGGACGTGGGAGATTGTTCTAAATCTTTATCTAAGGCAGCTACTAACTTCTTAGTAGTATGAGGCGGTTGATTTCCAAAAAGACTACGAACGTTGCTTGCTAAGACTAGCTCACGGCTGATGCTAAAAAGTTGTCGTTGAAAGTAATAGTGAGCGTGCCAATTGTTTGCAGGTTGAGCAGCTACAGCCAGCAGAGTTAGCGATCGCACTTTTTTAGGAAATCGCCGCGCAAAGGTTAAAGCGATCGCACCACCCATCCCATGTCCGACTAAATGAACGGGGCGATCGCGCCATTCTAAAAACTCATACAGCAAATCCACAGCTTGATCTATCGAACTAGCTTCATCTTTGGTTTGTTGGTATTCCCACTGGGCGACGCTTATATACCCAGATAAGTAATCAAGTAATGGTTTATCAAAACGCTGTAAAGCAGGACTGGCACTTAACCACAGAACATCAAATGAATCAGACATAAATACCTATAACTGCTAAATTATCAATTTCACTAGTTGTCAGATCCCCGACTTCTATAAGAAGTCGGGGATCTCCCGCACCCAAGGCTTTCTACAAACCAAATTCTGTCTTCAGTTGAGCAACCCAAGTTTTAATTCGCTCATCTGTTAAATCAGATTGACTACCTTCATCAAGTGCCAATCCGACAAACTTGCCATTTTTCAAAGCTCTAGAATTCTCAAAGTCATATCCCTCAGTTGGCCAATAGCCAACAGTTTTACCACCCCGCTGGGAAATCTTTTCTTCCAAAATTCCCATTGCATCCTGGAAATTATCGGCATAGCCATATTGATCGCCATCACCAAAATAGGCAACCAACTTACCACTGAAATCTATTTCATCCAGATCAGGGAAAAAGCTTTCCCAATCGCTCTGAAGTTGACCAATATCCCAAGTAGGGGAGCCAATAATCAGCAATTCATACTCATCAAAAGTGGTAATCTCCGCCTCGTAAATGGGATGTAATGTTACAACATCACCACCAAACTCATCCCGTATTTTTTCAGCATCAGATTCAGTGTTGCCAGTTTGAGTACCGTAAAACAGACCGATTTTTTTCGACATATTTCCACCTGATATATTATGATGTGTGATTCTTCTTTGGAGATGCTGCGCGATGGTGCTTTGCACCCGCCAGAGGCGATCGCAATAATTGACGCAAGGATACTTATTTACCTAGTTCGTGCAACTCAGAAAAACAAACTGCTATTAGTTAACAGCAGGAAAGCAAACAAAGCTCCTCCACAGCTACCTACTGTCCACCCAGCATTGAACTCACTCCAAGACTTAGCTGTTTTCATGTTTTCCGGTAGCTCCCCTTGGGCAGGTTTGCGTCCTTGGAACGATACGCTGCCATAGAGCCATAAACAAATCGATAAAATTAACAGCAGACCGATTGTGGCCAGTAACCCTGCTTGATTTGCCAACTCTGTATCCCGCAACGGGCCTAACTTGACAAATGGGCCAATCAAGAAGTAGCCGTGGGCCATACCAATTTCCAGCCCCCGTGAAAAAGGAGACAAGCCTTGACGGTAAATAGGAAGATTCGCCAAAAACTTCAGTGTGATATCCGAAGCATTGACTGGGGTATAGAGATTCCCAATTTCCGGCATTCCCGCAGGATTGATAACTCCCTGCTGAAAATCAAGTCCAGCCGCTATGACACGTACCCTCAAGGCGTGCCAGATATGACCAGCTAAAAATACAACCGCCAGAGCAAAGTGACTAGTTGCTAGCCAAGTGCGAACTGTAATTGCTCCCGATGCAGTAGTACTCAATCCCAACGGGCCATAGAAAACTGTGGGATAAACGGTATCATTTACCGTTACAAAATAAGCTGCCAACAAACCCATGTAAGCCAGAGCGCCCAGACTATAGGATAGGTAAGCTTCACCAGACCAAAATAGTACCTTTTTCGCCCAAGCAAAAGGCTTGGTGAGAATGTGCCAAAATCCCCCGACAATACAGAGTATTCCTACCCAAATATGTCCACCGATGACATCTTCTAGATTATTAACTGCTGCCATCCCTTGTTTACCAAAAGCACCAAAGAGATAGCCAAAGATACGACCAGGGTTAATAGTCGGTTCAGTAATTACTCGTACAGATGCCACTGCTGGATCATAAAGACCACCCCAAAACAGCGCCTTCGCCACCAATAACCACGCCCCGAACCCCAACAACAGCAGATGAATGCCGATGATAGTGGTCATCTTGTCTTCATCTTTCCAGTCGTAGCCAAAGAAGCCAGGAAAAGAGGGGTTTTCGCTTAAGACTTCCGGGCCTAAAAGGGCGTGATAAATTCCGCCAGCACCCAGTACAGCCGAACTAATCAGATGTAAAACACCAATGACAAAATAAGGATAAGTATCAATAATTTCGCCACCGTCACCAACACCAAATCCCAAGGTTGCTAGATGAGGGAGTAAAATTAACCCCTGTTCATACATTGGTTGAGAGGGGTTGTATTTGGTAATTTCAAACAGAGTCATTGCCCCAGCCCAAAGCACAATCAACCCAGCATGGGCAACATGAGCGCCTAAAAGCCTACCCGACAGGTTAATAAACCGGGCATTGCCAGCCCACCAACCCGATTCCTGGGTTGTTATCGTTGCAGTTGCCATTTTTAGATTGCCTCCCCACGAGTTGAATGGATGACTCTACCCTTTGCGAAGTCAAATCCAGCAGCGCGTAAAGCGTGCCAGAGATGCCCTTGAAGAAAGAAGAAACCTAGCCAGAAGTGAGCATTCGCCAGCCAAACGCGAGAAGATAGTAAATTTCCACTCTGGAAGTAAGGAAAGCGGTCAAACCCAATACTCAGGGCTGGCCCATAAAATTCCGGTGGGTAAGCTAGGGTGTTAACCGAGACAAAATAAGCAGCAATCAAACCCATGAGAGCTAAAGCACCCAAGCTGTAAGAAAGGTATGCTTCTCCTGACCAGATAAAAAGCTGCTTTGCCCAGCCGAAAGGTTGAGTCGTAATGTGCCAGATACCGCCGGCAATGCAGAGAATGCTCACCCAAATGTGACCACCAACCAAGTCTTCTAGGTTATTAACTCCAGCAATCCAGTGTTTGCCACCGCCACCAAACAAGTAGCCAAAAATTACGGCAGAGTTCCAGGTGGGGCTAGAAACTACGCGCACCTCACCCACTGTAGAATCGTACAAGCCACCAAAGAACATCGCTTTGGCAACTAGTAAGCCGGCTCCCAGACCCAGCAATACTAGGTGAATACCCAGAATAGTGGTCATTTTATTAGCATCTGACCAGCGATAGCCAAAGAAGGAAAATCTCTCTTCTAAGATGGCAGGCCCACGTAGAGCATGAAAGATGCCGCCAAGTCCCAGGAAGGCGGAGCTAATTAGGTGCAATACTCCAATGACGAAGTAAGGATAGGTATCTACTATCTGTCCACCACTTCCAACACCCCAGCCGAGGGTTGCTAAATGAGGCAATAGAATCAACCCCTGTTCGTACATTGGTTGCGCTCTGTTAAAGTGGGCAAGTTCAAATAGGGTTGTTGCACCAGCCCAGAGAACAATTAACCCTGCATGAGCAACGTGAGCGCCCAAAAGTCGCCCTGAGAGGTTGGTTAACCGGGCGTTCCCTGCCCACCAGGGAATCGACTCCGGTGTTTGAATAGCCATCCTTGTCATGGCGTTATCTCCTGAGAAAGTTTTGAAATACCTGAAATTTATTGTTGGTTTAATGAATATCTATCTCAATAAACCTGAAGATATCCTACCAGACTTATTGACAAGATTTATCATTTAATTTAAGTAAAGTTTTGTGAAGTACTTCAGAAAACAAATTGAAGAAACCGCTATACTTGTACAATAAGCAGTACAAGTTCACCCAACAAGATGAAAGTTATCTCTTTTAGCGAGGCGAGAAATAACCTGAAGACGGTTTTAGATCGGGTGACGGAAGATGCCGACTATACGATCATCACGAGACGGGATGCGGATGATGCGGTGGTGATGTCGCTAGAGTTTTTTAATAGTCTGATGGAGACTGTACATTTGCTGAAGTCTCCAACAAATGCAGCCCATTTGGAACGTTCTATTGCTCAATTTAAGCAGGGAAAAGTGGTGGAACGAGATTTGCTCAATGACTAGAATGCTGGCATGGACGGATGAGGCTTGGGCTGATTATCTTTACTGGCAAGGGCAAGACAATAAGACACTCAAAAGAATTAATAAATTGATTCAGGAGACTATACGGATGCCTTTTGAGGGTATAGGTAAGCCAGAACCTCTACGGGAAAATTTAGCTGGCTTTTGGTCGCGGCGAATTGATGATACCAATCGTTTGGTTTATGCGGTGGAGGATGCTTATCTAACGATTATTTCTTGTCGATATCATTATTAAACTTGAGACAAATCGCGTCATGTACGCGATGTTGTCCGTCAATATTAATCAATAACTATTTTAAGTATATTTTCTTGAAAGCATTCTATCGACTCCAACTAAGTGCCTTACGATATCCTCACAAAATGTTCCTGATGATTACTGGGTTCAAAAAATACTTCGGTAAAGGAAGCTAGAGGAAGTAAGTTTTTTGTGCATTTATGAAATTAATCCAA
>JBGTMK010000387.1:0-7312 GCA_041743605.1 Nostoc sp. | reverse complement strand
AATAAAATAGCTAAACAGATTGCTGATGCTTGGAGTGAAGGGAAATACAAAACTGGGGAAGAGGTAACAGCTTTTATCGAATCACTGCCTACTGATGCTGTCATAGATCCATTGCCCCAAAATATTGTAATGCAATTAAGTCAGCAGGCATTAAGCGCAAGGAAGTAGTTAGAGCGATTGCTAGGCCAACGTCTGCGATGAACGCTCTAAACTGTATCATCCATCCATCCGCACTCTGGATTTTGACAGTCCCAATGCACCCGTGCTGACCAGTCCCGGTCAAATTCAGCACTACACCGGGGGCATCTACCTGTAAACATCGGATGCCAGTCAATCAGTTCTAGCTGCTGTTCTGGTGTCCATCTCGCCTGTGGCTGCACAATCAACTCGCCGTTGTAAAATGTGCGCTCTATTGTCAGTTCGCCATTAACATATCTTGCCCCTTCAGGTTCCCATTGCTGGTTATTATCGTTACAGGGATTGTCATCAGTCTCGCCAATGCCTAGAAAGTCTACAAATTGCTTAGTTTCTAATTCGGGATCATCCCGGAAATCAAGGCAGGTGTTAGCGGATGGGCCAGTTGGGTGAACGGCGCAGACTAGCTGAGGGTTATGGGCGTAAAAAAGACAGTGATTACACTCTATTAATTTTGGCATAGCACGCGTTTTAAAAGTCGTTTCCGTAACATTTGGCAAGCCTTGGCATCAGAGTTGTTGCCCAACTAATAGCCAAACTTGACTTAAAAAATGGACTAGCAGGGAGATGTCCGATGGGAGCCTCCATTTTAAAGATTAGGTCAGTATACTGCTGCCAAGTGTAGTTTAATCGCCATTCCACAGGAACACTAAATTTAACGTAATCCTTTTAAAAAATGAAAGGGTTAATGATATACTAGTACAAAAGAACTACTAAAATATTTTGCGGTAGTTTGAAACTGCAATATTGATTAATAATTCGCATTTAATAAATGAGGAATATGCAATGACAGATTCTAATTCCTTACTTTCTTTGTATGAAGAATTAGTGCAAAACCATATCAGTCAATTCGACCCACAGATTGCAGATTTGCAACAATTAGTAAAAGCACGAATGCAAGAAATTCGTGACGCAGAACAGAGCTTAGTAGAAACACAAGCAATAGAACTTAAACGGATCACTGATGCTCTGGCTACTGATGCTCGTTGCTTGTTGCCAATGCCAGGATTAAGAGCATTTGTACAAGAGTTAAAACAGACTAAAAGTAATAATTGGTACACGCGCAAATCAGAATTTAGTATTGCAGAAGATCCAACTACTTGGTTCTTGGCGATGCTCGAACTACCGATAGGTTTGAGCAACTACCAAACTCACGAAGACCTGAATGGTTATGATGACGAACGTAACTTTATTGGGTATAGCTATACTCTGTCTTTAAAATTAGGTTCAGTTGAGCATTCGCTCAATGAAATACCATTAAAACGCATATATAACGTGAACGAGTGTAGTGAAACTTCTATAAAAGGGCAAATTGAGGACTACATTTATGGTGACGTAAAATATTTACTTAGAGATATGGAATATCCAGAGTCACAAAAACAGCAATTAGCGGCTGAAATCAGCACATTAGTAGGTTACTCCCTCAAAATATTCGCACTTAAACCTAGAAGAGCTATTTTTAATTATTCATCCATAGAGGAAGACTGATGCAATTGTATTTGAGCTTGTCAGCCTATGGTGGAGTTTCAACTCGTGAAGCATTAACAATATTTTGGAATGCAGGAATCCGGTATGTTGAGCTAGCAATTGGGCCTCGACCTGATACTGATTCAGCGCAAGCAGTAGAGGATTTTAGACAACAGGGAATGGTCTATCGAGCGCATCATGCTTTTGTTTGGAGCGCACGCCACTATCCTTTCAATCTAGCTCAACCTCAAGATTGGAAATATTTTGAACGATTGGCAGATTATCTAGTTAGTATAGGTGTTACCGCTTATTCAGTACATGGAGGAAACTTTTGTAAAACCACTGAACGCGTTTTAGCATACACAACATTTGTAGAAAATATTCATCGTCTTCATCGGGTTTGTCTAACGCGAGATATTGTTTTGGGTGTAGAAACAATGTATCCTACACTCACAAATAGCACTGTTGAGAACCTTTTAGATAATGCTTCAGAACTTGCTCAATTTTGCCAAGATGTTCCCCAGGTCAAGATAGTTGTGGACTTGGCCCATCTCAACATTTGGCGTGACAAAACCGAAATACTGTTGAATGAATGGTTGGGACTTCCACCAGAGAAACTTTTAGAAATTCACATTTCAGACAATGATGGACGGCAAGATATACATTCGCGGATTACGGACAATACTTGGTGGTTATCTCAGATTACTAATTTTCCAAAGGGAATTCCCTTGGTGTTAGAGAGCCGATTAAATCGATTGCCTGTTTCAGTAGTGCAGCAAGAGTACGACCGGATCGTTGCTTTAATAGTAAGCTTTTAATCTCAAATGAGATTAAGCACTAATAGATTCAGATAACAAACCAGACATATTTAATACTTGTTGCATTTTACTACTGGTAAGTGCTTTAAGTCCAAAACAGAGCGCCTGGTTGTGGGATGATATATGCCAAAATCACGAAAACTAGAAGAAACTTTATCTATTCTTGCCCAAATTCGAGAGCATCCCACAAGTGAGGAAGGGATCATAATTTTACGCCAAGTCCTCAAGAGTAAATATTCTATAGCTGTTGCCCAAGCAGCCAAGATAGTCGGCGAATCTACTATCACTGGGTTGGTTACTGATCTTGTAGAAGCTTTTGCTCGAATGATGATCAAACCCGCACAAGTAGACCAAAATTGTCTTGCCAAAAAAGAGATAGCACAAACACTGTATTACTTAGAATACAGCGATGAAAACCTTTTTCTGCAAGGGATTCGACATATTCAGATGGAGCCAGTATGGGGAGGAGTTGAAGACACTGCTGCCCATCTTCGGGGTATATGTGCTTTAGGTCTGGTGAGAATGAACTACTCAGATGTAATGAACGAATTAGCCGATCTACTAGCTGACCCCAAACCAGAAGCAAGAACTGCTGCTGCAAAAGCGATCGCCTACACAGGAAATCCCCAAGGTGTACCTTTACTTCGTTTTAAAACCCGCATAGGTGATCAAGCACCACAGGTGATTTCAGAGTGCTTCAGTGGTTTGTTACAACTGGCTCCGGCTGATTCACTTGCAATAGTTGCTAGTTTTCTTTTTGATCCGAAGGAGCAAATCTGTGAGTTAGCAGCATTGACGTTGGGTGAATCACGATTAGAGGAAGCATTTGATCTTCTCAGAAATTGCTGGGAGCAAACAAGAAACGTAGAACTTCGGCGCACATTGTTACTAGCAATTGGGATGTTGCGACAAGATAAAGCAATAGATTACCTGATTTCACTAGTGGCTCAAGGAAAAGACATTGATGCAAAAGATGCGATTGCAGCGTTGGCTATTTATCGAGAAGACCGTAAACTGTGGCAGCGAGTTGATCGAGCTAGTGAACAAAGAGCTAATCAATAAGAACTTTAACAGCATTGAGGATGCAAGGAACTGCGAAAGCCTTAGCTGATAGCAACTACTAATCCCATGTCCGGGAGCTTTGGGACGAAAGCTTGTCAAGATTCCTCGAATAGGCAATAGCCTTTATGTAACCGATAAGCGATTTGATAGGTTTGTCCAAGCGATCGCATTGTGGGAGAATAGGCTGCTAGATACGAAGTAGGAGTCAACTAATACATGAATACTAGCTCCAGATGTCACTCAAAAGTATAGTCTATGGGAGTACAAGCCTTTCTAAACTAATTTGAATTTGAGTAAAGTGAAGCACCATAACCATTACCGTTCATTAAAAAGACAGCTAAATTTGAAAAGATGCAACTAGAAGAAATTTTATCTGAATTAGAAAACAATACCGGGAAGTTCCCCCGTTTAGCTTTGGAAAGGGCTATCGAAGAACAGTTGGCGATAACCCCTATATTATTGACAACTTTAGAAAACTTCAGCAATAACCCGTCAGAGTTATTGGATAAAAATGATTATATCTTACATATTTATGCCTTGTATCTATTAGCACAATTTAGGGAACCATTAGCCTATCCTCTGATTGTCAAGTCTTTTTCGGCTCCAGGGGACATCTCAATGGATGTAACCGGAGATATAGTAACTGAGGATTTAGGGAGAATATTTGCTTCTGTCAGTGATGGAAATATTGAACCACTAAAACAATTAATATCAAATCAACAAATCAATGAATACGTCAGAAGTGCAGCATTAGAAGCGTTACTAGTTTTAGTGGCTGAAGAAATTATTTCTAGAGAAAAAGTCATAGAATATTATGCAGAATTGTTTTCAAATCGAGGTGGGAAAGAATATGATTATACTTGGACTAAGCTAGTTATTAATAGTATGGAGCTTTGTGCAAAGGAACTGAAGTCAGAAATTGATAAAGCCTTTGAAGAAAATTTAGTAGAAGAGTTTTTTATTGAGCAAGAGGATGTAAATGATTGTTTTGAGTTGGGAACAGAAGTAGCTTTAAATAAACTGCGCCAGAATCGACGTTATTGTTTCATTGAAGATGTGATATCAGAAATAGAAGGTTGGGCTTGTTTCCAGCCAGAAAAACTACAAAAACTGGATAACAGGTTAATTAGCCCGGGAGGATTTAGTTTATCGACACTAAAACAATATAAAAATAAAGCTAGAAACAAGAAAAAGATGCAAACACAATCTCGTCGAAAAAATCGCTCCCAGAAAAAATGAGTATCCAATGACTCCACGTTTCTCTAGTAACGGTCTTAGTAAAAGCACTGCTCGAAGACAAGGATTGAGTTAATAGATTGAATGCCGATAAAATACGACAATAGAAAAGGACAGAGATATTATCTTTATCAAGGCATAACGAAAACTGGTAAGCCTAAGTACTTCTTTTCTATGAAAAGTGAAGGACATTTGGTTGAAACTATGCCTGATGGCTATGAAATTTATGAAAATCCTAACGCTCAGGTTTTTCTGAGAAAGGTTCAGCCAAAAATTATTACCGATGAAGAAAGGGCAGATGTAGAAGAAGGAATAAAGAAATTTTCTAGCTTACAAGATTACCAAATAGATATAAAACAGGAAATCATCACTATATATACAGCAGACCAAGACGTTGATCTGTTGTCAGAACTATTAAATTTTTCTGGAAGAAATGAGATGATAGAAGGGAAAACTAAACTTAAGTTTTCTATTTCTTATTCACCGATGCTTCGTTTCGTATTGATTGATCGGAAACAACGGGCATTTCTGACTCAAAGATATTGTTTTTTGGGAAGAATCGATGACTGGATTGAAATCGGCACGCAAGGTAATCTCCAGGATCTAGTAGAAAATTATGTGAAGCATTTGGGACAAGAGTCATTCTTTGAACTACATTAAAAGTTCCCTTTCCCTTTCTTCATACTCTTGTTTGAGTGAAAATAAGCTGATGTATTTATTAGATACATCAGCTTTTGACTTATCCCAAGATTTCAATCACAGCCGCTAGAATAGCTGGGGCTTTGTCTGAAACCGGAATGAATAGGCGCTTTTGCCAGTTGATGATCTCGGTGAAACATCCAACAGCTAAGAGTCGCTCTGCAAGTGAGATAGCATTAACCAGTTCTATGCGAGGTTCTGTGGCAATATAAGAACGCCGTAAAGTTACGCCACCCGGTAACTGCTGGGAATAGCCTTCGTTTAGCACTAAAGAGACTAACTCCTGTGGGCTTAACAGCTTGTTCTTAAGTCCGAGTTGTTCAGCCACAGATTGAATATCTACTGCACTGACCACCCGACCCAGAATTTTCTCGCCATCGCTGGTCTGCAAACGATATACTCGATTGTTCTTCTGGGGTAGCATTTTCCAGATTGGCAGCAATATCCCAGTCACAAGGTGAATATAATCAGTAGTGAATCTGGGCAATTGGTCAACTTCCTTCGACCAAGCTGCAACAAAGGCATCAGCCGAAACCTGCTTCCAAGTGGATGATTCCAACTTATCGACAGGGACACGCGTTTCTTTCTGTGGACGAACGAGTAGAACTCTTGGAATCACCCCGCCTTGGTCATCAAAGAAGCTGTGCGTAGGAATGCTCACAGCCGCATTACCGGATTTCTCATTGCTCATGAGTTGCCCTTGATACTTAACAACAAACTCAAGCATTTCATCAGCCGTTTTGATGTTGTTCTTTTGGACACGCTCAATCTTTAAATAATTGGTCACGCTACCAGTTTGAGGATGAGTATAAACTGATTCACAGCTTTCGATACTAAATCTATCAGCCCGAAGTGTTTCTACTCCAACTTCAAACACACCATTTGCGATCGCAGTCTCGATTTGTTGACTTAATAGCAACTCGAAACGCTCGAAAATCGTATTTTGCATCCCGATTGTCAAAGCCAGCAGGCGATTGAGGAACTGTCGCAAGGGTGGGAGGTCTATCTTCATTCCACCTTCAGTGGAAGTGAGCGAGAGTCCTGTCATCTGTTCAAACTTCCCCAGAGGAACTTGATAAAATCGACCTTGAAAAATTTGCTTAAACAACTCGTATAAAGCATATTCAGCATAGTTCGATTCTAGATTGTCTTTGGCATCAAACATACCGTTACCGCCAGTTTGCCTCTGACCACGGGTGAGTGCGCCCAAGCTGTCCAGCCGTCTAGCAATCGTGCTGATGAATCGGCGTTCACCGCGCACGTTAGTAGTCACAGGACGGAAGACTGGTGCAGAAGCTTGGTTGGTACGGTGAGTGCGCCCTAATCCCTGAATTGCGTTGTCTGCTCTCCAGCCGGCTTCAAGCAGGTAGTGCGATCGCCTTCTACGATTAACAGCATTTAAGTCAGCATGATAACTTCTGCCTGTACCACCTGCATCGCTGAAGATGAGTATTTGCTTATCTCCCGCCATGAATGCGTTAGTCTCAGCAATATTGGCACCACTACCCCGTGAATCCACAAACAAGCGTCCGGCTTCGTCTTTCAATACTCGTTTGCTGCGTCCAGTCACTTCAGCTACTTGCTTGTTACCGAAATGCCACAGCAGTTGTTCTAATGCACCAGGAATTGGATCAAGGCTGGCGAGTTTGTCTACTAAGGCATCTCTCAAAGCCACAGCTTCAGATGAAACAATCGGTGAACCATCGGCATCAAAGGCTGGTTCGGAGCGTTCGTCTCCATCAACGCCAGAGTGAATCTCATGCAGATGTACGGGAAAGGCACTTACTAAGTAGTCAAGAACATACTCCCTTGGTGTTAAATCCAGGTTTAAATCC
>JBGTMK010000386.1:0-4507 GCA_041743605.1 Nostoc sp. | reverse complement strand
GCGTACCCAGTTGTCGAGGATACTTCCTCGTAAACAAGAGCCTATCTGAGAAGATTTAGCAGTAGTAAATTTATCAAATTCGTAGTCGAGCGCTGCAAGAATCTCAGATGATTTAGGATCTACTATAATTGGATCTGCTGCCTGAAGCTCACAAGCTCTAGCCCAGAGGGTAATTAGTAGTGTTTCTTGAATGATACCGAGGTTAACTTTGGTTTTATTCATGGATATCTCCACAGCACAGATTAAATCCCCCTTTTCAGTTTAAGTAGAAAAAATTCTCAAGATTACTCTCAAATGGATTTTACCCCAAGACCGACTGTTGCGATTTGAAAACTTCTCTGGTTGATTTCTTGAGGTGGCGATGCCTACGCACTTTCTTGATTTTTCCTTTCCCCACTATCTTCATAGTCACTGTGTAGGGTAGCTTAGTAGTGACTGAGGAAAGCTTGAGACGTGAGTTTATGACGACAAGTACCGTTCAATCCCCCTACAGCAGCGAACAGATTGCCGCTTGGTTGCGTGGACTGCTTACTATTGCTTGGGCTGATGGTAATTTTGATGACCAAGAACAGGAAATAATTGCCAACATCACCAAAGATGAATTAGCTCCTAAGATTAAATGGGACTCACTAGAGATAATTACGCCAGAAGAATTGGCCGCAGTCTTGGGTAAAGGTACGCCAGTAGCGGAAAACTTCTTAAGGACAGCAGTGATGGTAGCGATCGCAGATGGTACTTATTCTCCCAGCGAAGATCAAGTTCTGCAACAGTTCTGCCAAGCCTTAGAACAGCCAGAGAATTTCCTGGAAGCCCTTCGCCACACCCTAGAACACCCAGAGCTAGTTACCGCCACTCTCACCAGTCCTGGACTTACAAAGCGTCAAATTGACGCACTACACCCCCTGCGTGACTGGCTAGATGGGCTAGATATCCAAGACCCAAGAGTAGCCCGCTTTTTGTGTAAAATGATTCCCTCTCAGTGTCCCTTTGAGCGGGATGTCACCTTATTTGGACGCAAAATTGTCCACATCCCGCCGATGTGTAAGATTAATCCCTTGTATGACCAACTGGTGGGCTTACGTTTCCGCGCCCTCTCTTATCTAGCAGATAAATGTGGTGAAGATGTCTCACCATATATTTGAGTGCTGAGTGGTGAGTGCTGAGTGCTGAGTGAGGAGTGCTGAGTGGGGAGTAGCGAGTGTGAGTTACAAGTAAAGAGTGAGAAATGGGGTTTTAAAACTTATAATTTATAACTCACAACTTATAACTCAGCACTGGCTCAACCCTAGCTATCCGCTAACAGGACTCTAGAAATATGCAATTTATCGACCAAGCAAAAATTGAAGTTGAAGCTGGTAAGGGCGGCGATGGTATTGTCGCCTTCCGCCGGGAAAAATACGTGCCGACTGGTGGCCCCTCTGGTGGTAATGGCGGACGAGGCGGTTCGGTAATTTTCGTTGCCGATGAAAACCTACAAACTTTGTTGGACTTCAGATACAACCATCGCTTTCAGGCAGAAAAGGGGACTCGTGGTGGGCCAAGTAACTGCACCGGAGCAGGAGGAAAGGATTTGATCATTGAGGTTCCCTGCGGTACAACCATTTATGATGCTGAAACTGGCGAATTACTGGGAGATTTAACTGAGCCTAAGCAGACTTTGCTGATTGCCCAAGGTGGTAAAGGTGGACTGGGAAATCAGCATTTCTTGAGTAACCGTAACCGCGCCCCAGAATATGCCCTCCCAGGATTACCAGGGGAAATAAAGCAGCTGCGCCTGGAGTTGAAACTTTTGGCAGAAGTCGGGATTATTGGCTTACCAAATGCTGGTAAATCCACTTTAATTTCATCTTTATCAGCGGCACGTCCAAAAATCGCAGATTATCCTTTCACTACCCTGATCCCAAATTTGGGTGTAGTGCGGAAACCTACTGGCGATGGTACTGTTTTCGCCGACATTCCTGGACTAATTGAGGGAGCCGCTCACGGAGCAGGGCTGGGGCATGATTTCTTGCGCCACATTGAGCGCACACGAGTCCTACTTCACTTGATTGATGCCACTAGTGATGATGTGGTTAGAGACTACAACACAATTAAGGAAGAATTGCAAGCTTATGGACGGGGTTTAGCAGAGCGCCCGCAAATTTTGGCACTGAACAAAATTGATGCAGTCGATCGGGAAACTGTCGATTTGGAAGCGTTAGCCACTCAACTTAATCATCTCTCCTACGCCCCGGTTTTTGTGATTTCAGCCGTTACTCGCACTGGGTTAGAGCCAATGCTACAAGAAATTTGGGGAATTCTCGACCAAATGAAGGTTCCTGAAGAAGTTGAAGCATTTAGATAATTACTAATTCGTAATTCGTAATTCGTAATTCGTAATTCGTATTAATATTTTCAGAAGGGGTAGCTGTCGGGAGTAGAAATACTTTGTTTTTTACTTACGGGGTGAAAGCTTTTAAAGTTACGAATTATGTACATCGCTTCTTGCTAAAGGCGAGTATTATTAATTACGAATTATGTTGACGAATCCTGGATCCGCAAAGGCTGGGATTGCTTCATTTCGCTTCGCTCGCAATGACTGTAATTAATTTTGCGTGGTTACTTAAATAGGCTGCAATCTGTGGGAATTTCTATACCTGTTTGAAAATGTCTATGGCGAAACTCACCTTGCCAGAAACCATGTTCAAGCATCAAAGGAATAATTTGCTCTTTCAACTCTGCAAAGAACCTCAAAGTTGGTATTCCATGTTAGCCTCTTTGATGATGCCGTCTACATCGGTAACTAAGTAAGCATCTGGAGCGAGATCAAACAAATCCTGATAACGCCGATGCTCTAATTCTGCCGTTTCACGAGCGATCGCTAATTTTTCCTTCTTTTGGCGCAGTTCTTCTTCAACTACCGTGGCGTGCTTTTTTTGACTAGCAGAATTGATACGAAACCTTAAAATGCTTACGGTATCGTCAATTTTGTAGACTAGACTAGAACAATACGGTAACAATCAGAGGAAAATTATGATGAGCGATCGCGACTATACTTTAATCATTGACAAAAGCGGTAGTATGTCTACACCCGACCAAGTGGGTGGTAGAAGTAGATGGGAGATAGCCCAAGAGTCTACTCTCGCTTTGGCAAGAAAGGCCGAACAGTTTGACCCCGATGGCATCACCGTTTACGTGTTTTCTGGTAGATTTAAACGCTACGACGATGTTAGTTCAGCCAAAGTCGCGCAGATATTTCTTGAAAATGACCCTGCTGGGACGACAAACTTAGCAGGTGTACTTCAAGATGCACTCAATAACTACTTTCAACGCAAAGCAGCCGGTAAAACCAAGCCAAACGGAGAGACAATTTTAGTCATTACCGATGGTGAACCAGACGATCGCAAAGCTGTGTTTGAAGTCATCATTCATGCGACTCGCCAGATGGAACGTGATGAAGAATTAGGAATTTCGCTCATTCAAGTAGGTTCAGATGCCCAAGCAACTAAGTTCCTCAAAGCTTTGGATGATCAGTTGCAAAGTGTCGGCGCTAAATTTGATATTTGCGATACTGTCACTTTAGACGACTTAGAAGAAATGAGCCTTGTCGATGTATTGACAAACGCAATCACTGACTAATGGCTTGATTGCCCAGAGTCCAATAACCAATTTTGGATTTTGGATTGAAGTATTCAAAACTCAAATCTTATTTCAGAGTGACTAGTTTAAACTATGGAAAAATCTCAAATGGTAAATTTATTTCCCAAAACACTACTTTTAGGTTAACGATTAATCTCAAATCCAAAATTTACTTTTAACTGGAGAATCAAATCATGTTAGAAAATCGTGATTATACCTTGATTATTGACAAAAGCGGCAGCATGGCAACCCAAGATCAAAAGGGTGGTAGAAGTAGATGGGTTGCAGCCCAGGAATCTACTTTAGCTTTGGCTAGTAAATGTGAGCAATTTGATCCAGATGGCATCACAATATATGTATTTTCTGGTAAATTTAAACGGTACGAAAATGTGACATCCAGTATAGTACCGCAAATTTTCCGAGAAAATGACCCCTCTGGTACGACTGACTTAGCAGGTGTGTTAAAACACGCAACTGATGATTACCTTCAACGCAAAGCAGCCGGTCAAACCAAGCCAAATGGTGAAACAATTTTAGTAGTTACTGATGGTGAACCAGATGATCGCAAAGCAGTCATGAGGGTGATTATTGAAGCTTCTCGCCGCATAGATAGAGATGAAGAATTAGCCATTTCCTTTATTCAAGTCGGCACAGATCAACAAGCTACTCGCTTTCTCAAAGTCTTAGATGATGAACTCCAAAGTGCTGGTGCTAAATTTGATATCTGTGACACCATTACTATGGAAGATATGGAAGATTTGAGTCTATCGGAAGTGCTGCTTAATGCCATTAATGACTAGCTATACTATTTATTAGGAATTGCAAAAATGGATTCCATTGATAAGCTATTAGCTGAACTCCAAACTGAATACAAAGAAGTACAACCACA
>JBGTMK010000385.1:0-5703 GCA_041743605.1 Nostoc sp. | reverse complement strand
ATGCCCGTGGATTGCACCAAACAGTAAGAAGGAAAACTGAAGGTCTGAGAATTTCAGTAGATTTCCGATTCCGCAGGAAATTCAATGAAGCTTACCGAGCAATGGTTGCACCTAATATTGGTGGTATTGAAGAAGCACTTGATGATATCAAAAATGAAGGGGAGTATTATATCACCTGGAGTGCAGGTAAGGTCAAGTCAATTCAGGTTGGAGATAAAGCCTACTTGAAAAAAACTGGAAAAGGGAAACGTGGTTTCATTGCGGTAGGAGAAGTAATCAAGACTGAACCTGTTGAACATCGCTTGAATAAACTTCCTCAATATCATAATCATAATTACTCTCATGCTTATACTCAACATTTCTTTGGAAACTGCCCTACTGTATCAATAAGGCTTGATGAGGTTGTGAGTCTTGATAGTCCTTTAGAAGATAGCTATCTACTACAATTATCAAGTATGCAGGGGGTCAATCTTGTTAGGTACGGAAGTGGACAAGAACTAGGTTCTCAATACGAAGCTGCCCTAGATGCTGAGTGGAAGAAGTACTTTAAGAAGTTTAAAAAGCTTGATTAAGAGTACCTTGTTTCTATATTACTTAATTAACAGGTTTTTTGTAGTATCAATTCTCAACAAAAAAGAGGTCTTTCTCGACCTCTTACCAATTCCCTAAAATAATTTTTTATCTACAGTAATTATGACAAGCCAGTATTAGCACCTTGCTTACCAGTTGCCAATTCCACTTTGATGATTTTGCCACCTGCTTTTTGAATACGTTGTTGTTCACGGAACCAGTTCTCATAAGGAACTAGCTTAGTGAAGTAAGTATTTTGCAGTTCGCGTTGAGTACGAATTCGGGTTTGGCTGGGAACTAGAGCAGTAATTTTAAACAAACGGGACATATTTTGAAAATCTCCTGTATACCTGGTGAAAACTTTTTTATCTCAAAATCTTGAGTGCAAATCTTTTAATCATTCAAAGGCTGGAAATCAAACATCAATACTAGACCACCAACACTCATCACTGATAATTTACCAAGATAAGCAATATAACGTTCTAGCACTCACGGTTGATTTCCAGACCTTAATAAAGCCGCACCTAAATTCTTAAGCGCAAACTAGTTCTTAGCTTAAGCCAGAGGAGATATAGTCTAAGTAAACGCCCATTTCCTTACCAGCATCAGAACCAACCAAACTGGCGGTTACTTCCTTGATTGCTTGGATAGCTTGCACGGTAGCACCGACGGGAACTCCTAAAGAGTTGTAGGTTTCCTTCAAGCCATTGAGCACACGCTCATCTAGGATGGAAGGATCGCCAGCCAACATAGCGTAGGTGGCATAGCGGAGGTAATAGTCCAAATCACGGATACAAGCAGCATAGCGGCGGGTGGTGTACATATTGCCGCCTGGACGGGTGATGTCAGAGTATAGCAAAGATTTTGCTACAGCTTCTTTGACGATCGCAGCAGCGTTAGCGCTGATGGTGCTAGCAGCACGTACCCGCAGTTCGCCAGTGGCGAAATAGCCTTTTAGCTTCTCTAAAGCAGAAGAGTCTAGGTATTTACCTTGAACGTCTGCGGAGTTAATGACAGCGGTAATTGCGTCTTGAGCCATGTTGTTAATTCCTTATTTCCAACCGTATTGCAATACTTCTGTTTAAGTAGGTAAACAGTTTTACCCTATCCGAGAAGGGCGCCAACTAGGTAGTCGAAGTAGCCACCAGCTTCACTAGCGTCATCACCAGAGAGCAATGTTGAAGCTCCACTCTTCAGCCCACGGATACCTTCAGCAACACCATCAATAGGAGTTCCCAAGGACTTGTACAGTTCACGGGCACCGATAACACCAATTTCTTCGATGGGGGTAACATCACCAGCAACAATACCGTAGGTAATGAGGCGGAGGTAATAATCTAGGTCACGCAAACAAGTAGCAGTCAATTCTTGACCGTAAGCGTTACCACCAGGAGACACAACATCAGGACGCTTTTGGAACAGTTGATCGCCAGCTTGCTTAACAAGACGTTCGCGATTTTCTGTCAAAACTTGAGCAATCCGCACACGGCGCTCACCACTTGCAACAAAAGACTTGATCCGATCTAACTCACCAGGGCTGAGGTAGCGAGCTTCTGCATCAGCATTCACGATAGCTTTCGTGACGATACTCATTAATGGATTCCTCCAATACGAATGAAACCAGGATTTGATTAAACTGGTGCGACTTTGAGTTGGTTTACTGAGTTTATTTTTTCGTTCTTTTAGACACAACAGTTTTACAACTGCTACGGCTAATAAATTACGAATTTGCTTGAGTCAACATAAGTACACAAGCTTTTAAACTCAGTTACCTTCCGCAAAACATTTTCCGGCATTCTGTTGAGCATTTATGACTGCTCTTAATACTTTGTAATATTGCTTTTCAGAATTTACCGTTTTAGGCGCAATCTGAGAGCATTATTACGGAAGGTTACGAAGGTTACAGGGGACAGGTTACAGGGGACAGGAAATAATCTGTACCCCATTCCCTATTCCCTATTCCCTATTCCCTATTGGGAAGCGGTTGTAAGGCACAACATCTTCACCGAAGTAGCGGCTATATTCTGGACTTTCGACTATTGCTTCTACAACAGCTGACAAACCGCTATCGGCTAGCAGGTTGTTGTACTGGCTAATTTCTTCCTGAGTTGCGGGTGTACGCCCCAACAGATGACGGAAGAGGAACTCAATCACCTTGGCATTAGGATAAGGCGATAAGAAGCGCTGGCGATAGATTTGAGAACTGGCTAGATCACGTACAAACTCTCGGACGGAAATTTCACCATTCTGGAGTTTGGCGTCTAGGTCAGTACGGCGGAAATTATCAGGCACTTCACCGCTAAATACATCCAACACCTGACAGTAAATGGCGTTGATTGCCTGTTGTTTTTCAACTTGGTTGGTACTCTCCGTTAGACGGTAAATGCGTGCATGTTTACGCACTCCCTGTTCCACGGATTGTCCACTACCATCGTTGTAAGAACGACCTAGTTCAGCAAACGAGGGCTTACCATTTGTTTGCGCTGCTATATCTGCGATCGCCTGTTTCAACAGCGGTGTATCGTTACTAACTCCGACGCGGGCTTGCACTGGCTTAAAGCTAGGTACAACCACGTCATCGTTTTGCTTGGTAAGTTGGTTGTAAAGCTTCTCCGTATTCGGGAAGTTTGCCGCCGGGAGGGTCGGGAAGCGACGGTAAGGCACTGTATCTTCACCAAACACCTGGTTATATTCCACACTATCTACCAAGGCACCAATAAAGGCACGAATACCTTGAGTAGCCAAAATTTGGTTATATTTGCGGATTTCTGCCTGGTCTAGTGGCGCACGTCCCAAGAAGTGTTTGGTTCCCAACTCAATCACTTTGGTGTTGGGGTAGGGTGTGTAAAATTCTTTCAGGTAGAGGTTAGAGTAACCCAAACCTTCAATAAATTCCTTCACACTAATTTCGCCATTACCCAGCTTGCTTTCCCATTTGGTAAATTCGTTTTTGGCGATGTAGGGTGCAATATCCCGCTCAAAAATCTGACGATAGGCAGCACTAATCAAAGTTTTGACTGCAACTTTGTCACTGGTATTCGCCACCAGCTTGAAGATTTTGGTTTGTTCGCGTTGCTTGCTAACACCTTGGTTAATGCGGAACTGAATATCTGGTTCTGACCGTTGTTCTGTGACTGTACCCAATGTCACAAAGCTTGGTGTTACATCCTTCTGGACTTTCGCGGCAATATCATCGCGAATGCTACCAACGCGTAATTGTCGCCCTGATACACCACCAGGAGTCAGATACCGTTCGTAAGGAATTGTATCTTCACCAAATGCTTCGCTGTATTCTACGCTGTTAATGATGGCGTCAACCACCGCGTAAAAGCCCTGTTTAGCAGCGAGGTCAAAGTACTTGTTGATTTCTTGACGACCATAGGTCGGACGACCCAACAAGCGGCGGTGAATATACTCAATCGCTTTACAAACATAGAGCGATGACCAGTACAGATTGCGGAATACATCCGACTTAGCTAAACCACGGATAAACTCCCGCACAGAGATGTCGCCGTTTTCTAGCTTGATTTCCAATACCTTCGGGCGCTGACCTTCGTAGAGATCACGACCGAAAACTTGCAGGTAAGCAGCTTTTATCACTGCTTGCGTGGAGCTTTCGGAGAATCTGACGCTAGAATTTTTAGCAGCCTTTTTACCTCTAGTACCAGGCAGCTGATCTAACTTGAACACCTTAGGCCCAAGAGTACCAGGAGCTTCACCCCGCGCTCTGGGATTACTATTTTGGTTATTAATCCCTGCCCCTTGGTGAATCAGGATGCGTTTAGTATCCTTACTAAAAGGAGCCGGACTGGTACTGGGGTTGCGAGTTTCTTTCGGGAAAATCGCCCCAAACTGAATTTCCAAGGGGTCGTTACCAGAACCGTAGGGATGTTGATCTGGTAGCGGTTGCTCGTAAGCTGCAAATGTAGTGATGAACTGAGGTATCTTGCGGAAAGGCGCACTGTAGTTAAACAGGTCTTGCTGCAGCCCCCAGTTGCGACATTCTTGTGCTTCTTGACCCAGACCCCGGAGGTAGGGTACTGTTTCTTCACCAAAATAGTCGCTGTATTCAGCGGAATCTACTAAAGCATCTACTATGGCTGCCAGACCACCGTTAGAAATAATCGAGAAGTATTTTTGTACTTCTTCACGGCTACTTGGCCCCCGTCCTAGAATGTGACGGAAAGCTAGTTCGATGACTCGGCTGTTAATAAAAGGCTGGTAAAACTGTTTTTGGTAAAGGGGAGATTTAGCTAAACGACGGACAAACTCTTTCATGGAGATGTCGCCATTCTTCACCTTGGATTCTAGGTCAGATATGGACAAGCTATAAGCACGGGTAATGTCGCGCTCAAAGATTTGCCGATATGCGGCCTTGATTACCTCATTTTTTTCGCTACTTGATAACCCAGTTTTCATCACAAACTTGGGACGCCGTTCTGCTGCATTAAAGTAAATTTGCGGCAGCTGCAACCCTTGCTGGTCGCTAGAGGGGCGTTGACGGACTTTATTTGAAGGTGTGGCTGCTTTGAATTCTGTTAACAAAACATCCATGTACTGAGACACAATTGCTGTAGCCTCAGCATCGTTGCGGAAAAAGGAAAGTGATCCGGCTTTGATTTCCTGTAAAGCTACTAGCGTTGCTTCACCAGAACAGGCATTTTCAATTATTTCCCGTAAACCCCGTGTATTCACCGCTATGATGTTGGGGTCGCCAGCAACGATCGCATAAGTAGCGTAGCGCAAGAACCAGGATAAATCCCGCAAGCTCTTGGCCATGTTGCTTGGGCCATAACGAGCAATGTTAATTGGTCTGAAACCTGCGGGTGTTGGGCCACTGGGGGATGAGTTAAAGATTGAGCGTAAATTTTCTAAGAACCCACCACGACTTTCAACGTAGGTTACAGTTCCCAGTTGCATCCCTTGTTGAACATCAGCACCACCACCACCAACAGTTACTAGTTCTGCTTCTCTAGGCTTTTCTAAAAAAGCCATTGGCGAACCACCGACAAAAATCCGGTTGGCAGCGCGAGATACGATAATCTCAGCATTTTCCGTCAACGTCTGAGAAATTTCTAGACGCTTTGCACCAGATGCAAAATAGCTTGCTAGTTCATTTAATTCACCATTTCC
>JBGTMK010000384.1:0-11891 GCA_041743605.1 Nostoc sp. | reverse complement strand
GGGTTTTAGTAACTGTGGCTAAATCAAGGGAGAGTTTAAAATCGCCCATTGCTTTGTTGAGAAATCCGGCGTGGCGCGCTTCATCACGCGCCATCAGTTGAAATATTTCCGCTAGTAGTGGACTGCGATTTTTCAGCTTGCGGGATAATTCTTTGAATAACAAGAAGCCGGAAAACTCAGAAATGCAAGAGCGTTCCAAATACTCAATAAACGCCTCCCTGGCTTCACCATTAATGTGTTCCCAAGACTGTTCAAAGGCTTCATCACGAACAAAATGGTGGCGGTTGTAGTCTGTCCGCATCTCTGCCAACATCGCCTGCAACTGAGTTTCTTGAGCAGATAAATCCAGGTTGGCTGCGGTTTCAAAATCTGTAGTATAAAACCGGGGAGTAAGTACAGTTTCTTTGCTGGGGGTTTTAATTTCTGGCTTGGGTAAGGTATTAACCATAGGTAATGCTGAATCAACTAAATGGCTCTATAACTATTAAGCTATAATAAGTATGATTATTTGGCTAGATATCCTAGATATCTTTACAATCCTTCAGTAAAACAGGAAATAGCCCAAATATTAGATTCGCTAAAATCCAAACGGAAAGCCTTTGAGGACTGAAGTCTAGAGAATTTATTAAGTTTTGAAACTTTTTGATTTTAAACAACTATATAGCCATAAAGCGCCTAAATCATTCATGAAGATGAGTTTAAATAAAAATCCCTGTCACGGCTGACAGGGATAGTAATTTTTAGCTATGGCTCGTCGTCTCTTAGCTAACAAAATCTTTGTGGGCAGTGACAAGCATTTGAGCTTGCCTTAAAACGTTTCCAAATAAATAAATAGGAATCTGCCAAGCTGCAACGGTAACTTCTTTGACTATATCTTGTACACTAATTGCAATTAATTCATGCTCTGGCGGCTCTCCCTCAACTACACCAGACCAAGTAAAAGCTAATAAGAAATCATCGTCTCCAGGCAAGGATGCAATCAAACATTCTTCTGGTGTTGGCTGGCAAATAATTCCATGATCATTTGCCAGTTCGACTAATCTTTGAAATTTGTTTAAGTTCGTCATTTGTCCTTGGGATGTAATTCAATTTCTGGTCTAGGAAAAATCATATTTTTATCTCCATCACTCAACTTAGTTGCTTCATACCATAAATTAAGAATTAGGAATTACGAATTATTAAGGAGTTATTGGAGTTGAATCAGGCTTAAGTCCAGAATCTTACCGCGATCGCTTGGTTGTATCAGCAACAATTGTTACTGTTTAAAAAAAATCTAGACTAACTAATTTTTCAGTTGACTGTCTTTACATACACCTTCCTTCGTTACTATTTCAATACTGATGCCTTTATCTCAGCCAGGCTGACGCAGTGCATTGAGAATGGCGTAGACGTCTAGCAGCTTGTTGTCAGACATCGCTTTTGGGGAAACTGCTGTAAACCAAAGCAGAAAAAGATGCTCGTCAACATAAAATTGTTGGATCACCTTGGCATAGATATGTTCTTCTTCTGTATCCAGTTTTGGTTCAATCAATAGCTTGAGTTTGAGATTACTCAAGAGTTCTAAAGAATGTGGCGATCGCAGTTGCGCTCCTTTTTCCGAGAGGCTCATCAAGTCCCCGCAGAAATACTGTTCACACTGCGTACTTTCTCTGCAAATATAGTGTATTCCACAGGTACTTATTGAGTGAGAACGACCATTTATTCGTCATATTTAGGCAAGAATAAATTATATTTACCACCAATGCCACGATTTTCACAAATTGTCACAGGATGTTTCATAACTTCGGTTATCAAACAGAATTCAGGAGTCAGGAGTCAGAATTGAGTTAGGTATTATGTATGACTTGCGGTGCTTCGCAGTGTTAGCGAGTCTGCGATCGTCTTGATTCTGACTCCTGAATTCTGACTTGCTGAATTCTTCTTCAAATTTGTCATTGAACAGCAATTTGAAGGTTAATATTGGCATATTTCCAGGTATTTTCAGAAATTAAAATCTGTCCTCTCATGGCATAAGACTCAATGCAGGTTTGCAACTAATTGGTGTACAAAATATTACAAAAATGCCATCACCTATAAACTCATTAATCGTGCCTTGATACTGGTTAATTACATCTGTTATTCATTGTTCCCAGATAAAGATTCAAAATCTTCACTAGTTATTCAGAGGGCAATTGTTCTGAAATAGCTGAAAATTGCTGTAAATCAGACACTTGTGCATTGGAGAGTTGATTTGCATACGTGTCAACTTAACGCGAAACCGCTTGTCCGCCGGGAATTGAAATTCCCGTCTCATAGCTAAAGTCATCTGAAGATGACTAAATATCGCCAAAAATCTCCAGTCTACTTCAGTAGACTTAAGCTAAAAGCCAAAAAAATTTATTTCCGGGCGGGCATGGAAGCCAACAGATAAGCTATTTCCAGCTTAAGTTGACACCAATGGTTGATTTGCATCCACTGATTTGCCGTTGATGGCGACGTAATAGCCGTGGCGATCGCTCAGAAAGAACACAAAGTGCAAAACTACGATTTACGAATAATGACGTATAAAAATAGTTCTTCTTCCCCTGCCCCTTTTGCTCACGATATGGCAATAATATATAAAGTTGTAGCTGACCGCCTACGTAGAGGTTTAACGTGGATACCATTGCAATTCCTGCTCTAAATCGGCCAGTGGATGCCACGGTAGAAATTCCTGGTTCTAAAAGTCTTACCAATCGGGCGTTGCTTGTCGCAGCTTTGGCGCAAGGTGATTCCGTTTTAGAAAATGCTTTATTTAGTGAAGACAGCGAGTATTTTGCTAAATGCGTAGAGCAATTAGGCATTCCCATTACTTTGAATCCTCATCTGGCACAGATTCAAGTCGGGGGAAGAGGAGGCGATATCCCAGCTAAACAAGCAGATTTATTTGTGGGTTTGGCAGGTACAGCAGCACGGTTTATTTCCGCGCTGGTGGCACTGGGAAACGGTGAATATCGGCTAGATGGCGTTCCTCGGATGCGAGAACGGCCAATGGGTGACATGCTGACGGTGCTACAAACTGGTGGAGCAACGGTTAACTTTGAGGGAAACTCTGGGTTTATGCCCTATACCATCTATAGCCAGGGATTCGCTGGCGGAAGTTTTCGCTTGAAAGCTAACCAAACAAGTCAGCAACTTTCGGCATTGCTGATGATTGCGCCCTATGCTCAACAAGATACAATTATTGAGGTTGAGGGGACATTTGTTTCTCAATCTTACGTCAAAATGACCTGTCGTTTGATGGCAGATTTTGGTGTTGAGGTGATTCAAATTGGTGATAATCAATTTCAAATTAAAGCGGGTCAACGTTACCAAGCTCGACACTACACAATAGAACCTGATGCGTCAAATGCTTCTTACTTTTTTGCTGCTGCCGCAGTCACGGGTGGACGAGTGCGCGTCAAACATTTGACTAAACAATCTTGTCAGGGTGATATTTTGTGGCTGAATGTTTTAGAACAGATGGGTTGTCAGATTAATGACTCCGATGAGTATACCGAAGTAACGGGGCCGAAGCAATTGCAAGGCATCGACATTGATATGAATGATATATCGGATTTGGTGCAAACATTAGCAGCGATCGCGCCTTTTGCTAGTTCACCGATTACCATTCGGAACGTAGAACATATTCGATACAAGGAAACCGACCGGATTAAAGCTGTAGTTACAGAGTTGCGGCGGCTAGGAATTAAGGTTGAAGAATTTGCAGATAGACTAAAAATTGAGCCTGGCCTCATTACCCCGGCGGCGATTGAAACCTATCACGATCATCGAATGGCGATGGCTTTTGCTGTCACGGGTTTGAAGGTTCCAGGGATTGTGATTAAAGATCCTGGCTGTACAGCGAAAACCTTTCCAGATTACTTTACCCGATTTTTCCAAATGTTAGAACAATAAGACTTTCGCGTTACGTTAACCTTTGTATAGATACAGCACTTTCGGCAGCTATGAGGTACATCCTCAAACCTCATAGCTATGCAGGAGAGAGGGAAGAAGAAAAACTGTATTACATAATAGCGGGAAGCGCTGTATTTAATATTTTAGGGACTTCCAACAAATAAATTCCCCAATCTTATGGGGTGTTTTTTCTTTGGAAGTTCCTTACTTGTATAACAGGGAACTATCTACGCATTTCCTGGTAGTTATTGAACTTTTGCCTCTAACGCAATACTCAAGGTAGTTAGTCTGGTCAACTAGTATTGTATTCTGCCAAGTCAAGAATACTTGGTTTGTAGTGAGTGCTTTAGCGCTCAAATCAAGGACTAAAGTCCTTACTACAAACAAACTTATTCACTAAGAGTGTTCCAAAAAATAAATGATCCAAAACCCGTCATTGCGAACGCTTCGCTCGCAATGACAATTGGGCATTTTTTTACTTGGAGTACTCTAATCCCGGAATAACCTCTCTTTCAAACACTCTCCTTGCTTGCTAACTATCCATTGCCCGGATGTTTCTTAAGATAGCTCAAAGCAAGTCATAGAGAAGGTTAATTAAGGGTAAATAACATTATTAACCTTTTTATAACCTAAACTTAATTAAAATTTATCCATGATCAGCTCTAAACTTTTTGAAATAAACATTGTACAAAAAAAACTAGACTTTACAGGATACAAATTACATGAGTCGAAAAGTCAGCAAAGTGTTTAAACAGTCTGGGGTGATTCCTTATAGAGTCAACAATGGCAAAATTGAAATCTTGCTAATCACAACCCGTAACTTTCAACACTGGGTAATTCCAAAAGGTGATATTCCTAATGGAATGAGTCCGCCCGCTTCAGCAGCCAAAGAGGCGTGGGAAGAAGCAGGGATAATTGGGCAGGTAGACACCAATGAATTGGGCACTTACAAGTACCGCAAACGAGGCAAAATTTACAGTGTCAAGATGTATTTGTTAACAGTAGAAATGCTGAGTGAAGATTATCCAGAAGCAAGTAAAAGAAAACGGCAGTGGGTAGAAGTGAATAAAGCCATTAGGCAGGTTAAGTTCGATTCACTTAAACGAATTCTCAAAGGTTTTTTCCAGGTAAAATCTTATTTTTGTGCATTTCAACAATAATTACTCATTCGTAATCACACCCTCTAAGAGATACTGCGCGTAGCTTGCTTGCTTCCCTATAAGGGTACGAATACACCCTCTAAGCATTGGCGTAGCCTCTCCAAGAGTTGCCATGCCGTAAGCAAACTACGCTTTTAGCGTCTCCTAGAGAGCGTCATTACGAATTACGAATTACAAATTACGAATTACGAATTACGAATTACGAATTATTAATATCATCTGTTGCTTCAATCAAAGCACTAATAATTCCTGGTTCACTCATAGAATGTCCAGCATCAGGAACCACTATAAATTTGGCTTCTGGCCAAGCCCGATGTAATTCCCAAGCTGATATCATTGGGCAGACTATATCATAGCGTCCCTGAACAATTACAGCTGGAATATGACGGATACGATGTACATTTAAGAGTAATTGATCTTCAGTTTCAAGAAATCCCTTATTCATAAAGTAATGGCATTCAATGCGAGCGAAAGCTGAAGCAAATTCAGTCTCGCCAAACTTTTGCATAAGTTCTGGGTCTAAGAAAAGTCTACTGGTGCTAGCTTCCCAAATTGACCAAGCACGTGCTGCTGTTAATTGAATTTCTAAATCTGGATTGGTCAACTGTTTGTAATATGCTGTGATCATATCATCGCGTTCTGCGATCGCAATTGGTTTGATATATTCTTCCCAAGCATCAGGAAAAATATAGCTAGCACCCTCTTGGTAGAACCATCGCAACTCTTTTCGCCTGAGCATAAAAATACCACGGAGAATTAATCCCGTGCATCGAGAGGGATGGGTTTGGCTGTAGGCTAATAATAAAGTGCTACCCCAACTACCACCGAAGACCACCCACTTTTCTATACCTAAATGTTGGCGCAGTTTTTCGATATCACTGACTAAATCCCAAGTGGTGTTTTCTCGTAATTCCGCATGGGGCGTACTTTGACCACAACCGCGCTGGTCAAACATCACTATCCGCCATTTTTCTGGGTGGAAATATTGCCGATAAAAAGCTGGACATCCGCCACCAGGCCCCCCATGCAGCAAAACGATGGGTTGACCTTGCGGATTCCCTGACTCTTCAAAATGAATAGTATGAAGATCGGAAACCTGTAAACTACCTTCTAAGTAAGGCTCGATTGCTGGGTAAAGTTCTCGCATTTTAAAAAAATCCCCGTCGATTTATCGCGGGGAGTGTCAATATAATTCGTAATTGATAATTCGTAATTCGTAGTTACAATCAGTGTTGGCTCTGTACCCTCTTTAATTACGAATTACGAATTAGTAATTATTTGGTCAAGAGGTATGAAATCAATTAGAAGGTGAAAGTTGTTCTTAGAGTACCGATAATTGCATCATCGTTACCGCTGTTTTGACCAGGTGAGGTTAACCAGATCACACCAGGAGTGATTGAGATGTTATCTGACACGCGATACTTGTAGAAGCCTTCAATGTGGTAAGGCACATCATTACCAACAAAACCTGGTCGGTTAAAGGAATAGGGTTCCGCACCAGCAAAAATACCTAAAACGTTACCCTGTTTACCGAAGTCAGGCAAGGCTACACCAACACCGTAGCTCCAAGCTTCATAGTCATCATCAGCACCGAAGCCTGTGACATCGTGGTAAGAAACGAAGCCACTAATTGACAGTCTGTCGCTGGGTCTGAAGGCTGCCGATATTCCATAAGAATTACTGGAAGATCCGTCTAGGGCAGTTAGGGTGTTAGCTTGACCAGTACCTACGACACGGTTAATGCTACCCAAACCAGCACCTGCATCAAATAAACTACCACCTCCAGCACCATGATAACCATGAACGTAGGTAGCAGCGATCCCCAAGCGATCGCCAACACTAAAGTTCAACTGTCCAAGAGCCGCATAGTTACCGTTGAGCAAACCTTGATTTACTCCAGGATTATTAGCATTTGACGCTAAGTAGCCGACAGTCAGTGAACTTGGTCTGAAAATACTACCACCGCTACCAAAGGGTAAAGTCAGGGCTGCACCGGCACCACCACCAATCCGATAGATCGGATTTTCAGAAGCAAAGGTAGACAAAGCACCATTACCACCATCAAAGTCCTCAAAATAAGGGTTGTTAGTGGCAGCATAATCGCTATGAATACCTCCGGTAGCCGCAAAGTAAGCTTGGGCTGGGCCTATGGGTACGTAATATGCCAGCCAGTCTATAATGACACTATTGTTGCCAGTGCTACCAACTTGAAAAGTTTGTGTGCCTTCAGCAGTATCGATTGCAAAGCCATCATTCCCCACTTGTGTAAAGGCTGTTGCATTACCGGCTGCAAGACGGGTGTGTAAAACGTCTCTACCCGTAAAGCTGCTTTGCAAGTCTAAACGTACCCTGTTTTGGAAAACAGTATTATTAGCATCGCCAGTATTACCGCCAAACACATCAGTAACGGCAAAAATAGCTTCACCCACCAATTTTGTGGTAGTAGAAAACTGATTTGCTTCTAGTTCAGCAGTTCGTGCTTCTAGAGAATCTACTCGACCACGCAGAGTTGCCAATTCTGCCGAGAATTCCTCTTGCAAACGCTGGAGAGTTGCTAAATCCTGTTTTGATACCAAGTCAGCAGTAGCTTTGGCAATCAATTCATTAACCCGATCTAAACAAGCATTCAAACCTGCGGCAAACTCATAACGAGTCAGTGCCCGGTTGCCGCGATAAGTGGAGTTGGGGTATCCTGCTATACAACCGTAGCGTTCAACTAGGGATTGTAAAGCTTGGAATGCCCAATCAGTGGGCTGTACATCGGAAAACTGAGAAACTGATGTGACTTGGGAGAGGGAATTCTGGTTTTTGCCTTCGCTGCTGTAGCGATTAACTTCTTCTAAAAGATTATTTCCGTCAGTCTGTGCTTGGGCAAACAACTGCTGATTAATTTTTGGTTGCTCTTTTTGGAGCGCTATTGAAGCACCAACCGCTTCTGGTGCTTCCGTCTGAGCAGTTTTTGGGTTTGTATCTTCAAAAGAGCTTGCAACTTCAGCAGCCATAGCTCTTGCGGAAACCAACATCGTCACTCCCAAAACTACTGGACTTAGTACCAGAGTTTTCCACAATAAATGAGACATTTTTTATTTTCCTTTTCCAAAAAAGACCCGAAATCAGTGGGTTGAAGAAAAAGAGAACCAGCAATTATTCTACTTATTGGAAATCTTATCAGATTGCTGTTAACTTAAGCTATGGTTAAGAAAACTTTCCCGGATGAAGAATCGTAAAGTCTTGCAAATGGATTGTTTGCCAGATGTCGCCTTATCCGGCAATTTCGATTGATTTTGTGCTATTTCTGGACTTTAGCTTCTTGTTTTTAACCCTGATTTGCGGTAGATGCTTTTATCAAACAGAATTCAGGAGTCAGGAGCCAGAATTCAGAATTGAATTCTGAATGAAAAAGCGAATGAATAAGTGGGTTTGAATCTCCCACTCATTGATTCTGACTTCTGAATTCTTCAACTTTGTAAAAGTAACAGAGTTCCACTAGAGTTGGCCATATTTCTAGAGAACCGTGAAATTGACTAATGACATCATCAATAATTCTGGAAACGTTTTGCTGAAAAAAGTCGGGTTCAAACCCATAAAATACGGGAGCATCCCAATTTTGCAAGTTGACTAAGATAACAGATTGTCATTGCGAATGAAGCGTTCGCGGAGCGTCTCGTAGAGAAACAATCCCAGCCTTTGCGATTGCTTCATTTCGCAACTCTTGGAGATGCTACCGCGAACGCTGCATTCGCAATGACATTGTGTAATTAATTTTGTTTATCTACTTATAAACTCCAATGGTGGTGTGTAATGCTGTATCCCAAGTAGGCAGGGGTGCATCCCAGTTTTTATTTTGCTCTGACAAAATAACGCGTACATATATAAGTAAGTGGGTGTAAATAATTAAGGGTTTGTAGTGGGGACTTTAGTCCTCTCTTAAGGGCTAAAGCCCTTACTACGAAATAATTCAATTGAATTTTACATTACTTAATATAGTTTGATTTATTCTTGCCCACTTACTTATCAGCAGTGTATGGGTTCACCATACCAAGGATTGCCTTGAGGATTGCGATCGCTTATCTCAGTAAAAATAATATTGCATCTAACTCAATAGCACTCAGTATTAATATCTAAAACATACAACTAAGGCAAAGTCAAAAAAATATAGTTCGAGTAGTGACACTTAAATTTTCAAAGACTATAGTGATTAAATTAACTCAGATTATTCTGTAAGCAGATTCCTTATTGCTGCTTGCAAAGCTATTAAAAGCTCGATTTTCTTAAAAAGCAGCTTTGTAAATTACGTAAGAAATTATACTTAGATTGGAGAGTCTCGGCTAATTTTTTGTGCGTGAAAGCAGCAATACTGACGGGTTAATCTCTCAAGTTTCCAAAACAATTAATTTAGGTAGATAGAACTTATGGCAACTCTCAAGGGTACTAATGCTAATGATGTCCTCAATGGCACTGCGAGCGCTGACATCATTTATGGCTACGAAGGCGATGACTTCCTCAGTGGTGGAGCAGGCAATGACGTGCTAGACGGTGGTACTGGTAACGATACATTGAAAGGCGGAGCAGGTAACGATACTTACATTGTTGATAGCACTGATGATGTTGTCAGTGAAGATAACGGCTCCGGTGGCGATGCAGGTGGTATTGATACAGTTAAGTCTTCTGTTAGTTACACCTTGGGTAGCTATATCGAAAACCTCATGTTAACCGGAACAACAGCCATAAATGGCTCTGGGAATGCATTAAATAATGTGATTACAGGCAATAGTGCCAATAATTACATCTCTGGGGGAGATGGTAATGACATCCTCTATGGTCTTGAGGGAGACGATATTCTTACTGGAGAAGCTGGAAACGACAAACTCTATGGTGGTGAAGGTAATGACTACCTCTCCGGTGGCGAGGGAGATAATAGCTTATACGGCGATTTAGGTAACGATGTCCTCGAGATTAGCTATTCTTCTGGGAAAAACCTCTTAGACGGAGGCTCTGGGAATGATTCATTTAATGCTTACTACAGCACTGGCAACAACACCCTCAAAGGAGGAAATGGGGATGATAATTTCAATCTTGATTATTCTTCTGGGAAAAACGTCTTAGACGGAGGCTCTGGGAATGATTCATTTTCTGCTTACGGTAGCACCGGCAACAATACCCTCAAGGGAGGAACTGGGAGTGATAACTTGTATATTTATTATTCCTCTGGGTCTAACCTTTTAGACGGTGGCTCTGAGAATGATTACCTTAGTATTTACAACAGCACTGGCAACAACACCCTCAAAGGAGGTACTGGGGATGATATTTTCGAGATTGGTTATTCTTCTGGGAAAAACCTTTTAGACGGTGGCTCTGGGAATGATAACTTCTATGCTTACGGTATCACTGGCAACAACACCTTGAAGGGGGGAATTGGGAATGATCATTTCAATATTTCTAATTCTTCTGGGAAAAACTTCTTAGACGGCGGTTCTGAGAACGATTCATTTAATGCTGTCAATACCACTGGTAACAATACCCTCAAGGGAGGAACTGGGAATGATAGTTTCGATATTGGTTCTTCTTCTGGGAATAACCTTTTAGACGGCGGCTCTGAGAATGATACATTTAATGCTTACTACAGCACTGGCAACAATACCCTCAATGGAGGGGATGGCAATGACTCCTTCTACTTGACCGCCCCCTTTACTGCACCCTCTGTTTTAGTGACTCAAACTGTAGATGGAGGTAAGGATGACGATTATTTGTATGTCGATTTCGGCAATTCTAATTTCGAGGGAATCACCTCTACTTTCAATGCAACCACTAAGCAAGGCTCGATTACATCTGGGACATATCGAGTTAACTACAAGAATATTGAACGATTAGAAATTCGCGGTACAGCCAACGCTGACACTATTGTGGGCAGTAATGGCGACGATAACCTCTATGGGTACGATGGCAACGATTTCCTAATTGGAGGGAAAGGCAATGATGTTCTGTATGGTGGATTTGGCACTGATACCTTTGGCTTTAATACATACAATGAAGGTGTTGATAGTCTTTATGACTTCGATACGACTGGTGAACTTATTCAGGTATCGGCTGCTGGTTTTGGCGGTGGGTTAGTAGCAGGTACACTTTCGGCTGATCAGTTTACCATCAGTTCCGGCGCAACAACAGACGCTCAACGATTTATCTATGACAACAGTACAGGTCAACTATTCTTTGACAAAGATGGTAGCGGTGCTGCGTTTACTCAAGTACAATTCGCACAATTATACGGTGGTCTCTCACTAAGCGAAGCCAATTTCGTTATTGTTGCCTAATTGTAATATCAAATTTGGGCATTGCAGATTTACAGCGATCGCATCACAAAAACTATAGTTGAAAATTTGGTGTTGCTGATTAAATCTATGAATCTGGGTGTAGAGACGTTGCAATCCAACGTCTCTACAAAAGTTTTGAAATCACCCTTTAATCTTATCCAGAGCTAAATTCAGCTTCAAGACATTAACTCCAGGTTCGCCAAAGATGCCGAGAAAGCGTCCATCGGTGTTTTGAGAAATCAAAGTTTCTAGTTGGTTCGGCTGAACCCCTCGCGCTTTGGCTACTCGTGCAATTTGTGCGATCGCAGCTTCGGGCATAATATGGGGGTCAAGGCTAGGCTGTTGACTTTGATGAAATTTGGATGTTTTTGACTCATGCTATTTTTGTGTCAGGGCAAAATCTCTCTTGTGTCATTGCGAGCTTTGCGAAGCAATCCCAGAGACTTTGCGATTGCTTCGCAAAGCTCGCAATGACTACACATAATTTGCATGATTTCTTAACTCC
>JBGTMK010000383.1:0-4308 GCA_041743605.1 Nostoc sp. | reverse complement strand
TTGAGGACAAAGGGGTAAGCCATGCGATCGCGATCGCATCACCTTCGCCCAATTCCCAAAAGCAGCATTCACATCCTTGGTGGGTGCCATATCAAGGCGGCTAATCTCATCACCAAGGTAACTGGGATGCTCATGGGGCAAAACCGTTTGTTGCTGTTTTCTCTCCACCGACGGATTCTGCCAGCCAGCCGTAGAGAAGCGAATATCAATTAAAGGCGTTGGCAGCTTTTTATTCAACTTTAAAAGCAGAGATGTGCGACCAAAAGTCATGTTTTGCGCCCAAGCAGCACTAGAAGTTGCTACGGACAAAACATCGCGCTGAATTGACAATGGTCGAGTATTTGCAGCAACTACTGGGCCAACAACTTCTGCCCAACACTTGAGCAGAAGTTGAAATGGCTGCTCCTGCCATTTGGCCTGCTTTTCTAGAACGCTTAAAATATCATTTATTGATTTCAATGACATCATTTAAAGTGCTGAGTGCTGAGTGAGGAGTTAGGAGTTAGGAGTTAGGAGTTATTATTTCCCCAGTCCCCAATCCCCAATCTATCTATTTAGATAATTTCCGCTACTATTGTCACAAATATATCTAAAGTTCATTCCAATATGTCTATGTTTGAGGTACAAAAGCAATGACTCAAAACCCTCTGAACGACTCCGCTACTAATCAATCGTCCAAAACATCTGGTTTGAAACCAGTACTAGCAGCAGCACTTGCGAGTTTAGAAGTGCCGCTAGATCAAGAGTTAGCTCGATACCGACGCACGCGAAGTGGTTTGGTGTCATCTAAGCAGTCTCGTGTTGCAAGTTATATGAGCAGTCAACCCCAATCGTTGACTGCTATTCCTACAACATCGGGAAAAACTCAGTCATCAGGAACGGAAATTAAAACCAACGTACCGCCTGCATCTATACCCGTGAATCATCAGGGAACCTCAGCGCCAGCTACGGCAAAAATTGACGTACCACCCCCACCTCCATCTTCTGTAGCTGTGAATCCTGAGATAAACCTAGCGCCAGCTACGCCAAAAACCGAGGAACTGAATAATCTTAATGTTCCCTCCACCTCCGATTCTGCTAAAACCCAAACTCAACTTCCACCACCCCCGCCCAACTTTACTAGTAGTATTGTGCCAGCGATCATTAAAAATACTAAGAGCGAAAATCTCTTACAGCCAGATGAAACTCCTAAGCACCCAGATGACTATTTAGAATCTAGTGAAGCACTGCTGCGAAGTCTGACAGAAGAACAACCAGAAACTAAGAAACCAAGCAATTCTAACGACAGTCTGCTATCACCCTTGGGTATCGGCTCGATGTTACTGCTATTGGTGGCGAGTCTTACTTTGGGTTATGTGGTGTTCAATCCCAAAAGCTTGCCACAATGGAATTTAGGCAATTTGTTTAACGGGAACTCGTCTCCTACACCAGAAAATACTGAGGAAGTTGGGAGTAATGCCCAACCTCAAATCCAGCCACCAAGTACATCTATACCCAAGTATCCCAATCTAGCTGCCCAAGAGTTTCCTGAAGTGAGAGATCCCAATGATGTAGTTGGCTTAAAACCCAAAGTCCAATCACCCCCCGCAGTAGTGCCTAATCCAGTCGTTCCTCAAAACCCCACAAATCCTCAAGCGGCATTACCTGAACCCAACACAGCCCTAAAACCGACAAATCCGATCGCCTTAGCACCAGTACCGACGACAGTACAGCCTTTGCCTCCCCTGAATTTGCCTCCCACTCCAACAGCAAAAACCTCGCCTAAGCCAATTGCAACCTCACCTAAGCCGGATGCAGAAATCAAACCAGCAACAGATGGGTTTTATCATGTAGTGATAGATAATAAAGGCGCGGCTTATGCCTCAGCACGACAAATAATTCCTGATGCTTATTTATCACCCAACAAAGAATTGATTTATCTGGGTGCTTTTAAGACTAAAGAGCAAGTACAGCAACATCTGAAATTGTTACAGACAAGAGGAATTAAAGCACGGGTTCAGCAGCCATAAGTTGCAAAAATCTACGATACCATGAGATTAACAGTCCTGAGTTTTGAGTGCTGAGTTTTGAGTTTTGAGTGAATGAGTGTTGAGTGCTGAGTGCTGAATGGTAAGACACAAAATCTTGTTGGTTTACGACCCTACAACACAAAATATTATATTCAGTACTCTAACTGGGCATTCAGCACTCCATAATTACCCTATGACAAAAAATATTATACTTAGGAATTTAACTAGGCACTCAGCACTCCATAACTAATTCAAAACTCAGCACTCAGCACTCAGCACTCAGCACTCAGCACTCATTACTGAGTTTCGTGAATGGAGAGCCGACATGGAATTAATCAAGCGTATCCTGCGGGTGATTCGCGCTAATCTTAATAGTTTGATCGGCGGTGCAGAAGATCCAGAAAAGATTCTGGAGCAAACTGTATTGGAGATGCAGGAAAATCTGGTACGGTTGCGGCAGGGTGTAGCACAAGCGATCGCTACCCAGAAACGTACTGAACGACAGGCAGCAGCCGCCAACTCTCAAACAGAAGAATGGTATCGCCGCGCCCAATTGGCGCTGCAACAAGGCAACGAACCTCTAGCACGGGAAGCTTTAACTAAGCGCCAAGCTTATAAAGAAACCGCTACAGCCCTATTTTCTCAAATAGAGCAGCAAAACGATATAGTAGCTAGGCTAAAAAAGGATATGCGATCGCTAGAGTTAAAAATTTCCGAGGCGAAAACTAAAAAAGATATGTATATTGCTCGCGCCCGTTCTGCTGAAGCGTCTTCTCGCCTCCAGGAAATGCTCGGCGGAGTTTCTGCCACCAGCAGTCTGAGCGCCTTTGAGCGCATGGAAGAAAAAGTTTTGCAAATAGAAGCTCATTCAGTTGCGATCGCTCAACTTGGTAGCGACGACTTGGAAACACAATTTACTTCCTTGGAATCTAATAATAATGTAGATGCCGAATTGGCAGCGATGAAGGTGCAGGTTTTAAACCAGGCAGAAAACACACAGGACAACAATCTCCTCACCCAGGAGAGCCAGAACACAGTGCAGCCTCCCCAGGAGCAGTTACCCAAAACTCAAGACTCTTGAAAAAGAGGCGGGGGCAGGGAGCAGGGGGATAGAACAGAAAGGGGATTCGACCCCTCCCTGTTCGGAAACCACTTAGTATAAGTGGGGGAATCAGACCCATGTTCCGCAACGCTTGTCGCCTCAAAACTTGGGTTATTCCCCCCTGCCTCTTCTTGAAGTTCGACTAATTACCCCAGTTTGGAGATATCTTAACAATTAAGAGTTGTTAGGAGGTACGCATTCAAACGGGAAAGATTACATTGAAATAGGTAGCTATTAAAAAAGTAAAAAAGCTAACTGTCCAACAAAAAGCGTAAAGTACAGAAGGAAAAACAAAGTTATGGGATTATTCGATCGCATTAAGCGAGTTGTTAGTTCTAACCTCAACGACCTGGTTAACAAAGCCGAAGACCCCGAAAAAATGCTAGAGCAAGCCATCCTGGAAATGCAGGAAGACTTGGTGCAGCTGCGTCAGGGAGTAGCCCAAACGATCGCCGCCCAAAAACGCAGCGAAAAACAGTACAATGATGCCCAAAATGAAATCAATAAGTGGCAACGTAATGCCCAACTGGCTCTGCAAAAAGGTGATGAGAACCTAGCACGACAAGCTTTGGAGCGTAAAAAAACCTATACTGACACCAGTACTGCCCTCAAAGCTAGTTTAGATACCCAAAGCACTCAAGTTGAAACCCTAAAGCGCAATTTAATCCAGCTGGAAAGCAAAATTTCTGAGGCTAAAACCAAGAAAGAAATGCTCAGAGCTAGAATTACTACCGCCAAAGCCCAAGAGCAACTTCAAGGCATGGTGCGTGGGATGAATACCAGCAGTGCAATGTCTGCCTTCGAGCGGATGGAAGAAAAAGTCTTGATGCAAGAATCCCGTGCCCAGGCACTAGGAGAGTTAGCAGGTGCAGATTTAGAAACCCAATTTGCCCAGTTGGAAGGTGGTAGCGATGTTGATGATGAATTGGCAGCTTTGAAAGCGCAAATGCTACCACCCGCAGCTCCACAAAATCAAGCTCAACTGCCACCGCAACAACAAGAAACCACTGCTCCTAATCCCAAATCTAATGAGGTGGTTGATGCCGAATTGGATTCTTTACGCAAACAATTGGATCAACTGTAAAATTGGCAGAAAACTTATTTGAGCTAGTCCCACACCTATTGGCTGTGGGATTTTACGTCATTAGTCAATAGTTAACAGTTTTAATAACTATTGACTAATGACTATGGACTATT
>JBGTMK010000382.1:0-6262 GCA_041743605.1 Nostoc sp. | reverse complement strand
ATAAAACGAGCATTATCCATTTGCCACTGCGAATAAACTAGTACATCACTGCTCATGTCCCAGACATTTGCCAAAGGATTGATGTCCCAGATATCCTCATCAGTTGCATAAGATAACTCTGGCTGAGGCGACGCCAATGCAATCTGCTCTAAAAAACTTTTTTCTGATTCTGGAATAGTTACCTCAAGTGCTGTTGATGGGCATTTTTTATAACCATACTCAATTGCCCATTCGTCATAAGGCCCTACAACTCCTGGGAAATAGTCACCTTGCTGTACTCCCTGCGGTGCTATATTCACAGGTAGATAGTCCATCACCGAACCCACTAAACCTTTGGTATGAGTGATTTCAGTGTTATTTAATTCTTCTGGCGCTAACATGGTGCTGCCATAAAAATTGTGTCGTAAACCGAGAGTGTGCCCGACTTCATGAGCAATGAGAGAGCGCAAATATTGATGCACATATTCTTTTATCATTTCACTACTCGGTGTAGTGTTTGGCAACATTGACAACGCCAGCGCCCCCATAGCTGCTTGATTTGAAGATTCCATACCATAGCAGAACTCGGAAGAGGAAAAGAAAGCAGGGGAAAGGAATTTCCTTGCGTCCCTCTGTCCTTTTGCCTTTTCTTGACATGGGTTTGTGTCCAATGATGAATTGACTTCCATCAGTGCGTGATATTCTTGCTGAACTAAACGCACCATATTGGCATCCACGATGATATCTGCATCCAATATTTCCCCAGTGAATGGGTTGACGCGCATTGGCCCTCTGGCAAAACCTGCATCCAAAGAATTGAACCAGCGAATAGTATTGTAATGTATATCTGCTGGTTTCCAATCAGCATCATCTGGCATTTGCTGCACTTCAATGGCATTTTGAAATCCGGCTTTTTCAAATGCTTTGTTCCACATCAAAACGCCTTCACGAATCGCATCGCGGTATTCTAGTGGCACAGCGTTTTCAATCCAATACACAATTGGCTTTTTGGGTGGAGATAAAGGGGCATTAGGATCGGATGCTTCTAAATGCCAGCGATTGATGTAACGTACAAATGATTCCTGAGCATCATTGGTAGAGAAATCTTGGAAAGCTGTAGTAAAATATCCAACTCTGTCATCCGCAAGTCTGGGTGTATAACCATTGTTTTCTCTAAGCTGAGAAAAACTGTAGTGTACCTTCAGAGTCAGTGCCCTGCTATCGGGTACAGTAACTAAATTTGATCCTTCTAGTGATGAAAAACCATAGATTGAATCAATCTCTACGTTTTCTGGGAAGCTATTAACATCACCAAAAGATGACTTGCGTACATCCAAGCGGTAATCAGCGTGCAAAGAGTATTTTAATAGAGGGGTTAATCCAGGAAAGTCCTGCATTAGCAGTTCATTCAGGTTGATCAGAATATTTTGACTGTTCGGATCAATAGTGGCTATTTCTAGTGAATAAAGCACTGAATCGCTAAATGAACGAGCAAGCGATCGCTGTTCTGGTCTACTTTCTGTACGGAATTTAACATTCCTGACAACAAAATGCAATCTATTATTTACTCGCCGAAAGTAAAAGAGAAAATCAGACAGAGGTAATCCACTATATATCCCACTTTCTCCAAGTCCCGATTCTAATGTCATTATAGCTAGATAGTCTTTATTTAGCTGCTCTGGCTTAAGTTCTAAGTAAACTTTCCCCGAATCCTCGCTGCAATAAAGGGTAAAGAGTCCTTCTAACTTATCTATCCTATTAACAATTCCATTAAATCGGCAAAAATCTTCCTTTTTAATCTCAGCAAGATTATTGTCAGAACTTGCTAAGTTTTCATCTGCTGGAAGTGCATTTAATTGCTGCACATCAATATGTGAAATAGTTGAAATTTGGTTTGCTCCTGCATAATCAGTTGATAGGAACAACCCATACACTAATACTATACAGATTGCTAATTTCGTTATCCAGTATTTCATCCTTTGGCTTTCCACCTGAAGCAGTTCTCGTGTTGAGGAAAAATGTGGATTAGTTTGTCGCTACCAAACCCTCAAAATATCTAGGGATAAAGTCGTGTGACTATTGATTGTTATTAGCAACTATTTAAAAATTATCCATCGAGCATCTATGTCTTGAGATAGATAAGTTTTAACACTCAAGATATATGTTTTTTTTACTTATATCTGTATTAAAAACCAAATGTAGCATTAAAAATGTATTTAGTGCTACATTTGGCAGCCGAAGGAATCTCAAGTATGTTTTATGGCGAATTCTTCCTCTGTTCCTCGTTCCCTGTTTCCTCGCCTTGTTAGCGCAACCTCTTGTAGATAAAGGGGTTTGTAAATTCTTGCTTCCGATGAATTGCAGAAATTTATATTAATCTTAACCGTTTTCTCACATCGTCAATTGGTTCTTCCCAATGGTCTTCAAAGCGGTAGCCCAATAGAAAATCAGCTTTTTTGCCTAGTTCTCGCCCTTTCGCCAAATTGGCAAAAATCGCTTTTATTTGTTGGGGAGCCAAGAGAGGATAAAGCAATCTAGCCAACCACAAACCGATTTGTAGTGATTTGCTGTAATTTTGTGTAGTAGCAAAAGCAAGTACACCAATTTCTCCGGCGTAGGTGGTATCAAAATCAAGCAAAACATGAAAAATATCGTGGGTGACTAAATATCGCAGAGCAAACAGATTATCTCTAGCAATGTCTTCTAGTTCTGGGCTGATGTTTAATGGTTTTAGTTGATTTGCTTGGAGATGATTGGCATATTCTCGTCCAAAAGAGCCTTGAGGATATTGACTTAATTGGTTTAAATCAATTACGGGATAATAGCCCACCACAGCTTGAAGTTTGGAGGCGACTGTTGGAGAAACTTTAGCACCAAAAAAATCAGATTTAAGAATTGCAATATCACCCACATTTTCTGAGTTCTTGTAAGCTAGAATTACCTTGATTTGTTGTAGTTTTTTGAGCATATCAAATTCTTCTCACGAATGATTTAGGATTACAAAGTAAGTCGCCTCTTCCCCAGGATTGAAGAAACCTTTATTTTTCATGACTGATATATGTCTTTTGTTAGAAGGATAATTACTTTTTTATAGTTAATCTTTATTTGTACTCCAAAAAGCAACCTACTTGGCATGATAAATTTGATTTCTAGGACACTTAGTCACATCAGTTCCCTGCTCAAAGGACTTCAGATAAAAGGTTTTTTGGCTGTTGTCATAGTTGGTTTTCTAATGCTGACGACGAATGTTGCTTATGGGCAAAATGATAAACCCTTGAGTGAAAGAGTTCGTGAACAGGTAGAGCAAAATGATTCTCAAAGACCAAAAACAGTAGGGGAATGGAATAAAGAAGCTCGTGAAACGGAAGGTTCTCCTGGTAAACGACTTCAAAAGATTGGTGAAGAATCAGCAGAAGCCTTTAAAGAATTTGGCTCTGGGTATGTAGAAGGCGCTCAGGAAACTGCTGATGATGTAGGAAACAATGCAGTACAGACAGGCAAAGATATCTCTAATCAAGTTCGACGCTAAATGCGTTAAGATGCTCTGTTGAGAGCGAGTCTCTGAAGACGCGATAAATCGCGTCTCTACATAAGGATTTTGTTGCTCTATCTCAACTGTATTGAAATATAGATAGGTCTTTATTAAGGGCGCACAGCCAGATGTGCGCCCTTATTGCATTTGCACTGCAAAATCTAGATTAATACCAGATAAGAGAATAACTTCAGTAATACTGGGTAAATCGGTACAAATAAAGTTAACTATTAAAGCTTGTCATTTTTTATTTGCAAGTAGTAGAAGACACTCGATGCAAAAGCATTAGCAGTTTTCCACAAGAGACGAAAATGACAACCAGTATAGCTATGTTTATTTATACCCACTTGTCTAGTTATCTCAAAATATTTATGTATTATTTATTACAGAGTAGTAGATAAACACAGAACAGCTAAGTAACTGTTGAATAACCATTTAAAAACATGAAACAATAAGGAGACAGTTAAGACGATAAAGAAAAAAAGCCGATAGATAATTAGCGATATGAAGCAATCTAAGAGTACGCGAAAACGGGGACTTGTCCTAACGATCGCTGGGTTGAAGCGTTTACAGGCGTCAATTCTGGCTATGGAAAAGGTTCAAAACAATGGGCATCGCTTCACTCTAGAAGATTTAGGCGATCGCATGAATGTTTCTACCAAAACTCTAAACCGATTATGGTCGTTGAATACAGGCGTAGATCAAAAAACCCTAAAATTGTGTTTTAGCGCCTTTAACCTAGAATTACACAGGGAAGACTATACAATTCTGAGTGGGTCGAATCATACTGAGAACTCTCAAACTCTCTCACTGAGTTTAGATACAGAAGAACAAAAGTCATCTCCGTTTTTATCTTTAGATTCATTTGTTACTCAGCACCATAACTTACTCGAAAATCTTTGGCCATACCCAGATGGCCCCGTAGTTCTAGATTCCCCCTTCTACGTCGAGCGTCCTCCCATTGAGGAACTAGTTTATCGAGAAATAATTCAACCAGGCTGTGTGATCAGGATTAGAGCGCCAAGAGAGATGGGTAAAACTTCTCTTGTGCTGCGGCTGTTAGCCTTTGCCAAAATGGAAGGTTATCGCCCGGTGAATGTGAATTGCAACCAAATTGATTCAAGCTGTCTGACAGACTTAAACAAGCTTTTGCGTTCTTTTTGCTGGCAAATTGCAACAGAATTAGGCATTGATCCCAAGTTAGATGATAACTGGGATGAGGAAATAGGCTGTAAGTTGAGTTGCAGTGTATATTTGCAATCTTATTTGCTCAAGCAGAGTAAAAGTCCAGTAGTTTTAGTCTTAAATGAGGTTGACCGCTTTTTTGAATATCCTGAAATTGCTCGGGAGTTTTTTGGTTTGTTGCGCTCTTGGTATGAGGAAGCACGACAAGATAAAAACTTGCAGAAACTGAGGTTAGTGGTGGTTTACTCCACAGAAGTATATGTTTCTCTGGATATCAACCGTTCCCCATTTAATATCGGACTACCGATCCGTCTGCCAGAATTTACTGAGCATCAAGTAAAATATTTAGCTCAACGGCATGGTCTAGACTGGACTTCTAATCAAGAAGTTAATCAACTAATGTCTCTGGTGGGGGGACATCCAGCGCTGATTCGGATTGCTCTGTATCATCTTTGCTGTCAAGGAATCACCTTAAAAGAACTGATAGAAAATGCGATCGCAAATGGCGGTATCTATCGTTATCATTTATGGCGACACTGGGCTTTGCTGCAAGAAAATCCTGGTTTGCTCAAGGCATATATTGAGGTTGTAGCCTCAAAGCAAAGCATTTCTCTAAATCCCATTGAGACTCATAAGCTTGAAAGCTTAGGGTTGATCACTTATGAAGGCGATCGCATCTTACCGCGTTGCGAACTCTACCGTGCTTACTTTAAAAAACAACTCGGCGTTTCTGAATTTGAATATCAATCATTACAAAAACGTGCCTAATACAAACTATCAGATACTTTTTTTATCGCGGCCACCTACCCCAGGGCGGCCGCATTATACAGCATAATTCAGGACTCACAATCCAGAAGTAGAACGGGCTTTATACCTGGATTTAAGCCTTAACTTGTGTACTTCACTAATTTGAAATCATCTGTGTCAAGTTTAAAATTTTTCTGTTGACTCTGTTTATATTGATTTGGGTGTATCTCAGTTGCTTAGGAAACTAGCTTGACATAGTACTAGCTGACCAATAAAGCTGATAATGCTCGATATAAAATGCTCCATTATTGCAAGACATTTTAAAAAATAAGTAATAATCTCCAGGCTCCCAAATACTAAATTCTTGCTCTTGTTCTTGAACATTAGCTGTTGAACCACTGTTAGGGATAGTCATGCTAGCAATTTGTATTCCATTCTGCGCTCTCATCAGAAAAATTTCTAGTAGGCAGAACCCCTGTAGTTCAGTGGAGTAACTAATTTTGAAACGGGTTTTTCCACCATCCCGTATGGTCTTTTGAATAGAGAAATTTTCGGTTTGAATAGGATTTTCAGATAGATGAATCCCTTTGCCTTGTGTTAATATATGATTTTGTCTTTGATTAAGTGAACTCATTATTTTCTCTTTAAAAAAGAATAGAATCTATTAAGATAATTGCATTGTTGAACAAGCCCTTTCTCGACGAGAGCCTTCACCAACGGAGCGGAAACAGGGAACAGACAACAGTCAAAAGTGGTAAAATTCTGTCCAAATCATCGGGGAAAGCACCATTATTTATTTATAGATAAAATAAAAATATT
>JBGTMK010000381.1:0-7236 GCA_041743605.1 Nostoc sp. | reverse complement strand
CCATCCTTACGAAAATCCCAACGGCTTTACGAACTTATTAGAAATGTGGGCAATGATTTCTATTCCCACAGCACTTATTTACACTTACGGCATATTTGCTAACAACCGTAAACAAGCATGGCTAGTGTTTTGGATGGTCTTCGTCATCTTTGTATTTTTAATAGGTGTTGCCGCAGTAGGCGAATTTCAAGGAAATCCACTTGTTAACCCACTATTAGGAGAACAGCAACCCAATTTAGAAGGCAAAGAAGTTCGATTTGGATGGGCACAAACAGCACTTTGGGCAGTCATGACCACAGCAACTATGTGTGGTGCTGTTAATGGTATGCATGATTCCTTAATGCCTCCAGGTGGATTTGCGACTCTCTTTAATATGTTTTTGCAAATTATTTGGGGAGGTCAAGGAACTGGCACAGCTTACCTATTTATCTATCTAATTTTGGCGGTGTTCCTAACTGGGTTAATGGTAGGACGGACACCAGAATTTTTAGGACGCAAAATCGAGAAACCAGAAATTGTCCTAGCCAGCGTTGTCTTATTAGTTCACCCCTTTGCTATTCTCATTCCTTGGGCTATTACCTTCGGTTTTCCCGATACCCTTTCAGGCATTAGTAATCCAGGTTTTCATGGTGTTTCCCAGGTAGTTTACGAATACGCTTCCGCCGCAGCGAATAACGGTTCTGGCTTTGAAGGATTAAACGATAACACTCTGTGGTGGAACCTCAGCACCAGTGTCAGTATTTTGGCAGGGCGTTATATCGCAATTATTGCACTGTTACTTTTGGCAGATAGCATGTCCCGCAAGCAACCTGTTCCTATGACCGCCGGTACTCTCAGAACTGACACTAAGCTCTTCACAGGAGTTACAAGCGGAGTAATTTTAATTCTTGGCGCTCTTACCTTCCTTCCTGCACTTGTTTTAGGCCCCATAGCAGAGGCATTTCTGATTGCCAGAGGTGGATAAATATTCTTTTCTTTGCGCCATTTTACGAGAACACCTAACGACGAATGTGTGAACTTTTTAAATTAATTAATCACCAATGACACCATCTACAAAACTGCGACAAGAACGCAAACATAAACCCAAAGCCAAATCAGCCGGACTTTACAAACGCGCATTTCAGCAAGCATTTGTTAAGCTACATCCGCGTAATATGCTGAAAAATCCAGTGATGTTTGTAGTTTGGTTGGGTACGATCATCACAGCACTGGTCACAATTGCACCAAACTTATTTGGCCCAACACCTGGTGACAATCCCAGATTATTCAATGGTTTAATTACGCTGATTCTGTTCTTAACCGTTGTCTTTGCCAACTTTGCTGAAGCTGTAGCTGAAGGACGAGGCAAAGCTCAAGCAGATGCCTTGCGATCGGCAAAATCTGATGCTAAAGCCAAAAAACTCCTTGCTGATGGTTCCATCCAAGAGGTTAGTTCTACAGCCTTACGTCGTGGCGACCAAATCAAGGTAATCGCTGGAGATATTATTCCTGCTGACGGGGAGGTAATTAAAGGTATTGCCTCTGTGGATGAATCTGCTATTACGGGAGAATCAGCACCAGTACTGAAAGAACCAGGGTCAGATATTGCTAGTTCCGTGACTGGAGGAACGCGTATCAACTCTGATGAATTGATAATTCGGGTCACTGCTGACCCTGGACAAGGCTTTCTTGACCGCATGATTAGTTTAGTAGAAGGAGCTTCTCGCAGCAAAACACCTAATGAAATCGCCTTGACGGTTTTGTTGGCAGTTCTTACTCAGGTGTTTTTGGTTGTGATTGCCACTTTACCTACAGTGTCAGTCTATGTTAATTCACCTATTAGTATTGCCGTACTCATAGCCCTACTTGTGGCACTGATTCCTACCACTATTGGCGGATTATTAAGTGCTATTGGGATTGCTGGGATGGATAGAGTTGCCCAGTTTAATGTAATTGCTACTTCTGGACGAGCAGTTGAAGCTTGCGGAGATATCAACACCCTGATATTGGACAAAACAGGTACGATTACTTTAGGAAACCGTTTGGCAGAGGAATTTATTCCCGTTAACGGTCATTCTATGGAGAAGGTAGCAAAGGTTGCTCTAGAATCAAGCATATTTGATGAAACACCAGAAGGAAAATCCATTGTCAAACTGGCAGAAAAATTAGGGGCAAAATTAGATTTTGACCCCAAACAAGCAGAAGGCATCGAATTTTCTGCCAAAACGCGGATGAGTGGCACTGATTTACCCAAAGAGGTGCAAATTCGTAAAGGTGCAGTGGACGCGATTAAAGGATTTGTGCGATCGCGGAATGGAAAATTAACCCCTGAACTTGATACCACCTTTGAACGAATTTCTCGATTAGGTGGTACTCCATTAGCACTTTGTAAAAATGATGAAATCTATGGTGTAATTTATCTCAAAGACATCATTAAACCGGGTATTCGAGAACGTTTTGACCAAATGCGGCAGATGGGAATTAAAACCATTATGCTGACCGGAGATAACCGTATTACTGCATCTGTGATTGCCGAAGAAGCAGGAGTTGATGACTTTATTGCCGAGGCTACACCTGAAGACAAAATTGAAGTGATTCGGACAGAACAAGCCCAAGGAAAACTCGTAGCCATGACTGGGGATGGTACTAATGATGCCCCAGCTTTAGCTCAAGCAAATGTAGGTGTGGCAATGAATACAGGTACTCAAGCGGCAAAGGAAGCTGCTAATATGGTAGACCTCGATTCTGATCCTACTAAGTTAATTGATATCGTCACCATTGGTAAACAATTGCTGATTACCCGTGGCGCACTCACCACTTTTTCTGTTGCTAATGATATTGCTAAGTATTTTGCCATTCTTCCGGCAATATTTTCGGGCATTGGTGTTGGCACTCTCAATATTATGGGTTTGGCAAGTACCCAATCTGCGGTTTTATCAGCTTTGATTTACAACGCCTTAGTGATTCCAGCACTCATCCCCTTAGCACTCACTGGGGTTAAATTTCGACCATTAACCGCAGATAAACTTTTGCAACGCAATATCTTTATCTATGGACTTGGTGGCGTTCTGATTCCCTTCATTGCCATCAAAATAATTGATGTTTTTATCGTGTCCATAGGTCTAGCTTAATCCAAAACTCTGCGTTACTTTGCGCTTACCTCTGCGCCCCTTTGCGTTTCAATTCACTAGTTTCAATTCACTATTTTAATTATGAAGAATGTATTTGACTTGATTGGTGAAAAACCAAATCGCATTCCCTTATCTCTATTCTTACTGCTTTGCTTGAATGTACTTATAGCACCAGCAGTACAAGCTACAACACCGTTCGCAATATCACGTTCTGCATTTTATGCTATTGCCCTTTTAGGACTCATGACTTTGAGTGTGAGCATTTATTTATTTGTAGTCATTTTTCAGCCGGAGAAATTCTAATGAGCCAACTCAATAAAGCTGTTCGTTCCACTTTAGCTTTGTGGTTACTAACAGCCTTCCTTTATCCTTTATTCATGCTACTTTGTGGACAGATAGCATTGCCTTTTCAGGCTAACGGCAGCTTAATCACTAACAGTCAAGGTACAGTTGTAGGCTCTGCCTTAATTGGTCAACCCTTTAATAGCGATCGCTATTTTTGGAGTCGCCCTAGTGTTATTGACTACAGTACCAGCCCAGAAGTGGCTACCACTGGTGTGTCAGGAGCCAGCAACCTAGCGCCCAGTAATCCAGAACTTCTCGAACGAATTCAGGGAGAAGTCACACGACTACAACAAGCTGACATTCGACCCACTGCTGACTTAGTTTATACCTCTGGTTCTGGTTTAGATCCACACATTAGCCCTGAGTCAGCCCAAGCACAGTTATCGCGGATTGCTACTGTCCGCAATGTGGATACCCAACAAATTCAAAGTCTGATATCTCAAAACACCGAAGGTAGATTTCTGGGTATATTCGGTGAACCTGGAGTTAATGTTTTGAAACTCAATTTGGCTTTGGATGCTTTACAACCTGCAACTTAAGTTTTGGAGGGAGTCAATAAATCATGTTTAACTCCATTAACTCTAGAAATATACCATCTTTAAGAGTGGCGATCGCCTCCGGCGGGCGTTCCGCCATCACTCTCCAGGCAGATCAACCGCCTCAATTGGCATCACCTGACTATAGCATCAAATCTGTCACCAGCATTTTCTTGACCTTCATGTTCATTGGCTTCATGTTAGGATGGCTGCTTCAATATCCAAGGTATAAGAAAAAGCGAGTAATTCAAGTCTTCCGAAAAACAAAAACTGTAGAACCTATCCAAAATTTAACGCCCCAAACCCAAAGCCAAATTGAAATTTTAGAAAGGATTTGGAACAAGCCTTAATATAACTTCGTACCAAATTCTTTGACGTTTGATCAACTGTATTACAGATCATTTAAATCAATTATGAGACAACCAGAAACTATCTTTGTAATTCCCACTTGTCGCCTCAGAGATGTAGCCCAAACAATTGAAGAATATGACAAGAATTTTTGGGCAAATGGACACGCAACCAAAATTATAGTTTTTGATGATTCTAGTGTTAGCAATCACGAGAAGTATTATCCACTCCTAGAACAAACTAAAACATTCAATGACATATTTTATGTTGGCCCTCGTGAAAAAGAGCAGTTTATAAGTTTTTTAAATGAAAGACTGCGCGATCGCAAGCTAGAATCACTCGTCAAAAACTTATTTAGACCCAGCTACGGAGGGAATCGAAATTTCACATTAATGTACACTCTCGGACATTCAATGGTCAGTGCAGATGACGATATGCGACCAGATGCTCTGATAGAAACTAGTCGAGAATCTTTATCCGAAGATGAGATTTGTCGAGGTAGATTAATCAAACCGCATGAACAATGTTTCATTCATAAATCCTTTGACATACTCACTGCGTTTGAGGATGTTTTAGGGCAAGATATCAACCACATACCAAAAAATTTTGAAATAGGAGAATTAATAATTGATACAGCAATGGACTTAGAAACTAACACAACCAAAGGTTACTTTCAGGAAAATTCCCTATTTTTACAAAAAGGGAAATTAGCAAATGAATCTGTTGTGAAAATTGCTCAAACCTTTCGCACAGGAACAAACGACATTGATACACTTGATTTTGTTCATATATACCTCAACAATGAGAACCAAATCAATCCAGATGATCTAAATGATTTTTATATCCTGACCAATTTTAGACCAGTAATCACCAACAAAAATTGGCGCATGGATTGTGGAGTAGCTGGATATGATAATCGTCTAGGTTTACCACCCTTTTTTCCGACTCGTCTCAGATTTGAGGATTATATTTATAGACTTTGGATACAACAAGAAGGCATTGTAGCTGCACACGTTGATGCTGTACAGAATCATACCAGAAATAACTATATGCGTAACCCTCTGGCTAGTGAGATATTTAATGAAGAAATATGTAACCTACTCAAAAGGAGAATTAAAGATAGTGTATATCATCTTGATGATCTGGGGATTAAGTTTGATTATTATGGGGAAGTTACCTTGCAAGAATCTGAGGAGATTTTAGAAAAAATTAGCACTATCCATACCCAAGTTATCAAAGCTTCAGAATCCACTAAAAATCCAGAACGCCAGTATTCATTGCAACTATTTTCTGATAATTTATCAAGAGTTTTTTATGGTTTTGAAGCTGATTTTTTTCAACAAAATGTTTCTAGAATTGTCGATGATGTAATTAGTCAGTTTCATGCTTCTTTAGAAATATGGCCAACTTTAGTAGAAATATGCTATCTCCAAAAAGATAAAAATAACTTACCACAAATCTTGGTTAAAAATAAAAAACTTAAAACTCAAATTTAACCAAGATTTTGCATTTTTTGTAATCATTACATAGGTTATGCTTATACGTAAAGTATTTTGATTATGCCTAATCTATGTAATCAATTACTATCAATTTATTAGTAACTTAGCAAATATAATTTATGGAAAAGTCCAATCCAGTAGATAAAAATAATTTCCTTTACTCTTATAGCCGCTATTATGGGCAAGTACAACCAAAGAATTTAGTGTTTAATGCCAACCTACAAGAATTTTCTCAAAAAATTGGCTATATTACAGCATTAGAAACATCTGGTAAGCTTTGTCCTCATGAAGCATACAAGCAAGTTGAACTACTCTGGCAAAATTTACAAAGTAGTTATCAGCAATTAGCAATTGACAGTGATTCATCAGCAATTATTTAAAGCTATTTTATATTTTTGTAATTTAGATATAAAAATTCTATCTTGCCATTTTAGTGTAATTTACGATTAACGCTCATAATTAACTGTATTTTGATTATCTATTATCTGACTACACTTTTATGAATCATATCTGAGAATATAAAACTAACTTGTTAAAAATACGACGTCATTTTCAGTAGTTACAATGATTAGGTTTATACTGATTACAATAAGAAAGATAAGCTCTTTCTTACTGGTTATTACTCGCTTTATTGCCAGAAAAAATACTTTGATTTTTAGAACATTTTTACGTAAAATAAAAACCCAAAAAAGCCAAAATTCAAAACTTAAAATCTGCCACAATTTTTCTTGCAAAAAATGTCTATTTTACAATGATAACCAGTATCTTCATTGTGCTGTACATCCTGATATTGTTTTAACAAAAGCAGCACATAATTGTCCTGATTATACTCTCAAGAAACAATTCAATCAGAAAAAATAATACTGACCAAAAATTTTGGATATTAGATTAATCCTATAGATTAACTTGGAAGCTTCTACTATTAATTAACCATTCTCATCAAGACTATTGAAAACTTACCCACATCTTGAACATGATTCATTCTCATACCCCCTCCCCCGATAGTTCTTATATTCGTCCTAACCGACGCGGGAAACATAAGATTTTTATTGGTATGGCTCCCGGTGTCGGCAAAACTTACAAAATGCTGGAAGAAGCACATCAACTCAAACAAGATGGAATTGATGTAGTCATCGGTATCGTAGAAACTCATGGACGCAAAGATACGGCAATGAAAGCTGCTGGAATAGAGGTAGTTTCCCAAAAAGCCTGCATCCATCAGAATGTCACTCTACAGGAAATGGATACAGACGCAATTTTGCAACGCTCTCCCCAACTTGTTCTAGTGGATGAACTTGCTCATACTAACGTTCCTGGTTCTCAACGAGAAAAGCGCTATCAGAACGTGGAAGTAATTTTGTCCGCTGGAATTGATGTTTATTCCACTGTCAATATTCA